>CAZDHQ010000213.1:0-566 GCA_964505135.1 uncultured Ferruginibacter sp. | reverse complement strand
TTAGCAGGTGCTGGTGCCGGAGTGGTAATGCCCAGTTTCTTTTTTACTAAAGGAAGGATATCATCTCCCGGAGGGCCAACCAATACAGCTTGTTCTTCCAACACATAGGCATATCCATTTTCTTTTGCTACTGTTTTGATAGTTTCAAAAGCTTTATCCCTTATAGGCGCAATTAATTCCTGGGATTTAGCCTGCATCGCCTGCTGAGTACCCTGGTTAAACTGCTGGTATTTCTGATACAATTGCATTAAGTCATTATACTTAAGATCTCTTGTTGTTTGAGACCATTTTGCAGAATCTGCTTTAAAGATGCTGTCTTTGGTACTTAGTTCCACCAGGTAATCATTTCCCTGCTGCTGCAGTGAAGCCTGGAAATCTTGTAACTGTTTATTTGCTTTTTCAGTTTCTGGCATGGCTCCAATCAATTCATCAGTACTGATATACCCAATTTTTCCTTGTGCAGAAGAGGTGTTAGAAAATCCGAAAATTGAAATCGCCAATACGGTAATTAAGGCTAATTTTTTCATCGTTGTTTTTAAATGTTTATTGTTATAGTTTGCTTTTGC
>CAZDHQ010000212.1:0-7159 GCA_964505135.1 uncultured Ferruginibacter sp. | reverse complement strand
CAGATCGTTTTTACCTGGTATTTACCCAGGCAGATCCTGGTCCATTACCTGTAACATTCCTTAGCGTGAGTGCAGCGCAAAACAACAGCGGTGTCCTGGTAAACTGGAAAGTAGCGGGCGAAAGAGGCATTAGCAAATACCTGGTTCAAAGGTCTTCTGATGGATTGCATTTTGACAATGTAGGTACTGTTGCAGCAACAGGCGAAACAGATAATGATAAAAGCTATAGCTGGACAGATGGTTTGCAAAATGGTACCCGCTATTACAGGATATTAAGCGTGGAAGTAGGTGGTGTTACCAAATTCTCTGCGATTGTAAAAGCCTACAATGGCCGGTTAGCAAAAGCTTCAATGGTGGTTTCACCCAACCCGGTACAGGGAAGTACCCTTAACCTGCAGTTGACCAATTCCGGTAAAGGAAGGCATGATATTGAACTAAGAAATACAGATGGAAGGGTAGTGCTGAGCACAAACAGGCAGCATTCAGGCGAAAGCGATGTGTTCCAGTTACCAATACCGGCAGGTGTTTCAAGAGGCACTTATATTTTAAGTGTAACTGGTCCAGACCAGGTTAAGAGAACACAATTGGTGGTGATTTCAAGATAATTTATAGTTGGTACTTTTTTAAAACGCCGGCGAAACCGGCGTTTTTTTATTCTATGCGTATCAAAAAGTCTTAAATACCTGAGCTTCCCATAGCCGGTATTTACTGCGTTTCCACTATTCGCATATTTCAAAGGCTCTCCAACAGACCGGTGGTAAGGCAGTTGTTATTGAGAAAGTACTGGCTGCCCTTGAAGTTTTTCGTTTGGTTATCGTTGACGAAAAACAATTATTACATTTTTTTTGTAATATCTCAATTGATTAATATTTTAGGCATACAGTTGCTGATCTAAACTTAACTCTTCTCTTCATGAGTTGTTGTTGTTAAGCTAATTTGAACCCTTTAAAAACTGCTATTTTATCAGGTAAGCACACAAAACCATTTTTAATTGTTGCTGTAATGATAATTTTTGTTGATCGATGTACCCTTAGACTTGAGCATAACCTCTTCACCCTTTATTGATTTATTAACCACCTTCCTCTCGGGACCGCATTCTGGAGGAGCTCTTAAAACTTTATAATGGATGAAAAAGATTCACGCATTTACCGCCTTCTTTTTGTTTTTGTTACCTGAATTAACTTGGGGGCAGATTAATATGGCAGTAACGGGAAGTAGTACTGAGAATTTTAATTCTCTAATTACTTCTGGTTTTAGTACGTGGGGAGATAACACAACGATTGCCAATTGGTATTCTCAAAGAACAGGCACTGGCTCTAGCTATTCTGCCGACGCAGGTAGCAGCACAACAGGCGAACTATACAGTTACGGAACTGGAACAAATTCCGACAGAGCTTTAGGCACTATTGGGTCTGGTGGTGCACCGGCAGGACATTTTGCTCATGGCGTACTGTTAAGAAATACATGTGGTGGGATAATTACCAATATTACTGTCACTTATACTCTTGAGCAATGGAGGAATTCAGCTGCCGCCGCTCAAGATATTAAGCTGTACTATAAAATCAGCTCCTCACCGATAACTGCATTGAACCCTAATTCCAACGCTACCTGGACTGAGGTTCCTGCGCTTAGTGCGACTAGCCCGATAACAGGCGGGACTGCTGGAGCTGTGGATGGGAATGCAGCACTAAATCGGGTGACTTTGTCTAACGTTGCCATTCCCTCGTTGGCTTTGGTAAACAACGATTATATAATGCTGAAGTGGGAAGATCCTGATCATACAGGGACCGACCATGGGTTGGCTATCGATGATGTGACAATTAACTGGACAGTACCGCCGGCCTGTGCCACTCCATCAGCAGCTCCGGGAACAATTACTATTCCGGTAGGTTCTACCACTTCATCTTCGATTAATGGCAGTTTCATTCCGGCTTCTCCTGCGCCAACAAATTATCTGGTCGTAAGAAGTCCTAACCCAACTTTAGCAGCACCTGACTTACCAGTAAATGGCACTTCTTATTCCATCGGCGATGCTATTGGAACAACTACAGTGGTTGATATTGATAATAACACAAGCTTTAGTGCCAGTGGATTGAACGATGGCACACTTTATTATTTCTACATTTTTTCATTCAATGGGGGGGCATGCTCAGCTGGACCTTTGTATAAAACGGATATATATTCAACATCAAGTAAAATAACCCGACCAAATCTGGTAACAAGTCTTAAAGTGATCTGTCAGACCGCTACTTCAGCAACAGTCACCTGGACTAACCCGGAAGGCAATTATGATGGTTTTATAATTTTGGCCAGAAATTCAGCGCTTTCTCCCAATTTGCCCGAAGCTTCAGTATTCCCTGCAGCGATTACTGCAAATTCAATTTTTGGAACGGCTCCTCCAGTATCAGCAGCTGCTCCTCCAACTTATGCTGTTTATAAAGGAACAGGAACATCGGTGGTAGTAACAGGTTTAACTGCAGGCCAGCCTTATTCTTTTATGGCTGTTGCCTATAAAAACGATACTTATTCATCTAGCAGTGCTCCAACTACATCCATTGCTAGTTTAAGAGTACCAGAAGTGTCCTCTCTGCTTGCCAATGCCGGTAATAATATGGTGGCAATTAATTGGGTCAATCCTTCTGTAGGTTGTTTTGATGAGGTTTTAGTTGTAGCAAATGCAGGTGCAGTTACTTTTACGCCTGTCGGCGATGGTTCAGCGTACACTGCTAATGGGGTTTATACAGGTGCTAACCAGGTTATTTATAAAGGGATAGGTTCTAATATTAAAGTAACAGGTTTAACAAATGGAACGAATTACTGCTTTAAGGTTTTCGTAAGACAGGGAACTAATTGGAGTACAGGACTGTCAATATGTACTACCGCCAACGATGTAACTGTTCTGGCACCGGGAGATGTAGCCATTATCGGATTTGATGCTCAATACCCATCAGGGACTACTGATAAAATTTATGTTACGAATCTTGTTGCGCTTAAAACTGGCACAAAGTTTCTTCTCGTTAACTCAAGATTTGAAGCAGGGGCGCCGGCAAATACTAGAACTAATCGTTGGTACGGTGCAGGTAGCAATGTGTATGAAGATCCTGGAGTAGTGCAGTTTGAATGGCAGGGGCCAGGGGTATTGGCAGAGGGATCAATTATTACGTTTGAATTGAATGGAACACTGGCAAATAATGTTAGCATCAATAACATACTTGCTCCTTCATTGGTTGGAACCTCTTTATCTTCTGCGGCTAACATCAGCACCAGCGCACCTGACCAGTTGTATATAATGCAAGGTGTATTTACACCGTTTGGCACCACTGGGGTTGACCGCTATAATACTTTTAATGGTAAGGTTTTGTTTGGAATTACAGTTGGTGCAAACTGGGTTCCTTTTACCTCAGCCGTATCTGCAGGAACAACGAATGCGTCAAGAGTATCCAGAAAGCCTGCGGACATTGAATGTTTAAATGTTTACTTTTCTGGTAATGATGGATACTACTATAGAAATAGTTCACTTCATGTTGGAACAAAGAATCAATTGCTATCTGCAATAATAAATACGGCTAATTATGGAGGAAATACTTCAACAATACCAGAGGATTTCTCTACGAATACCGCTAATGCAATTGGAACTGCATTTACGATAAGCTCAGGGCTTACAGATGGAACATGGACAAGTGCTGGGTTAAATACAGATTGGTTCGATTGCAGGAACTGGGCTGGGCTGGCTGTACCGGATTCTTCAACTGATGTTACTTTGCCAACTGCGCCTTTTTCAGCAACTGTTAGCAGGGCAAGCAGTAATGCCAAATTGTTTGGATTAGATACTTATATTGCTTACGCAAAAGATCTTACTCTCTCCGGAGGGGAAATTAATTTCACATCGCCTACTGCTGATACCTTAGAAATTCTTGGTAATACCTTATTATCGTCAGGTGAATTAAATATGGCCATTGGCGGTATTTACCGCTTAAGAGGAAGCTGGACAAAAACTTCTGGAGTTTTCAGTAAGGGTATAGGTACAATTGAATATATGGGAAATACTACTCAAACAATTGCTTCAGAAAACTATAATAATTTAAAATCTTCTTCAGTTGGCAATAGGATCATGTCGCCAACGGGTACTATTGGTATCAGCAATGTTTTCACAAAAGGAACAAATGCATACACTTTTACCAATAGTACAATAGACTACAATGGCTCAGGAAATCAGAGCATTGTTGATTTTATATCAACAGCAACCACACCGGGGCAAACCTATAATAACCTCACTCTTTCAAATGTCGGAATCAAAACATTGACAGGTAATACAGACGTAGAGGGTGATTTTACCCTCAATAATAACGTGACATTTACACTTGGAGCCAATAATCTTCGTATCCGTTCTGTAGCAACACAAACGGGAAGAGTAGCGCCAATACTTGGATCGCCTGCTATAAACTACAGCGGTACCGGCCGTTTTGTAATCGAACGTTTCTTCCCCACCCACAGGGCCTGGAGATTAATGACTGCGCCTGTGTCTACGGGACCGGAAGCTACTGATCATAGTTTTTTCAACTCTTACCAGGCGGGCGGAAATAATACTGCAGCAAATGCTGGTAACGGAACCTATGTGTCCGGTGCAAGTGCAGATCCAGCTACCAATGGACTTGATGTAACACCTTTGAATAATTACTCTCTTAAATTATTTGATGCAGCATTAGGTAATTATGTCAATGTAACAAACACCAAAGAATTAAAAATTTCAAATAATTCATTTAATGCAGGGCAGCCTGATAATTTTGGATTCTTTATGTTTGTTAGAGGTGATAGGTTCAATAATCCGAATTGGGTTACTCCGGGTGTTCCGGTGAATGTTACTACATTAAGGGATACAGGAAAAATTCAAATCCAGACTTACACTTTCAATGCAACACCAACAGTAGACAAGTATACATTGATTGGTAATCCATATGCATCTCCGGTTGATTTCACAAAGGTGCTTACTAACGGAAGCACTACCGGTGTGTACAACAAATTCTGGTCATGGGATCCCAATATAAATGTAGTAGGAGCTTATGTGCTGTTTGATGCAATTGCAGGCTACAATCCAGTAAAAGTTCCTGCATCAGCAACTGGTACTACTGGCCAGACGAAGATTATCCAATCGAAGCAGGCCGTATTTGTTCAGACTTCAAATGCAAGCTCACCTAAAGTTGTGTTTAAGGAGGTGGATAAAGATGCTGTGAACAACCAAGCTGCCTATCGTCCGGCAGAGCTGCCATCAGCTCCCATGTTAGCATCCAATATTTATTACATAGAAAACAAGGAGAAAAAAGTATTGCTTGATGGCAATATGGTTCAATCAGCAAAAGAGTTTACAAATCAAGTATCCAATAGTGAAGATGCTATCAAGTTTATAAATATTAATGAGAATTTCGGCATCAGGAACGGTAGTCAATTGCTGATACTTGACAGGAGGGCACCGTTTACTGAAAATGATACCATTTTTTATACGCTCACTAAAACCAGCAGACGTAAATATCAACTGGAGTTTATCGCTGAAAAAATAAATGGTGATAACCTGGTGGCTTATTTAGAAGATAGTTATTTAAAAACTGCCACACCAATTAACATGACGGGTGAAACCTGGACGGAATTTGAAATTAATGCAGAAGCTGCGTCAGCAGATGTTAACCGTTTTAGAGTGGTCTTCAAAAAAGCTGCGCAATTCACCAATATTGATGCCTACATGCTGAACGAAGATATTGCCGTTACATGGTCTTTGCTGAACGAAATTGATATGAACCATCATATTGTGGAAAGGTCAATTGATGGAGTACACTTTGAAGCGATAGGAACAGTTAACTCAAAAAGTAATGCAGCAAAAGCAGATTACAGTTTGCTGGATCTTCATCCTGCCATTGGTATATACTATTACCGTGTTAAAAGTGTAGGCAAGTATGGAGGTATTGGATACAGCAATGTAGTGAAAGTGAAAATGGTAAATCCGCAAAACGGTATGTATGTCTTCCCTAACCCAGTAACCAACAACAACATCAACCTGCAACTAAACAATGCAGAAAAAGGTACTTACAAAGTGAAACTGATAAATGGTGCAGGTCAGTTAATGATGCAAAAACAAATCGTTCATCCGGGTGGGTCGGTTACGCATACCATACAGGCAGATCAATACCTGGCTGCAGGTACTTACCAACTGGAAGTAGCAGTACCAGGCAAAAAAGCAACTGTGATAGGCGTGGTGGTTAAAAGATAATTGGTATCCTTTTTATTCATCATTGTAGTTATCCAAATAATACATGAATAGTACAGCCAGCAAAAGCTGGCTGTTTTTTTTGATCGCCACTGAGTTTTATAATGCCCTATCTTTAATCACTGCACTTTAATGAAGCAGTTTACAACTCACTATTATCAAACGAACGCATGTCATTTATCATCGTATTACTATGTATTGTTTTGCTGGTGTTATTGATCACCTGGGGTAAACTCAATCCTTTCCTGGCATTCTTAATTGTATCCATTACCGCAGGTTTCCTGCTGCATTTAGATGCAGGAAAAATAATGGGCTCCATTCAAAAAGGTATTGGTGATACATTGGGTTCATTGGTAATTGTAATTGCACTGGGTGCCATGCTGGGCAAGCTGGTGGCAGAGAGCGGTGCAGCTCAAAAGATTGCCATGGTATTGATCAAAGCTTTTGGAATGAAGCACTTAAAATGGGCATTGATGATTACCGGCTTAATCATTGGCATTCCACTTTTTTACAGTGTGGGTTTTGTACTGGTAATACCGCTCATCTTTTCCATCGTTTATCAATATAAATTGCCTGCGGTGTACACGGGACTTCCCATGCTGGCCGCCTTGTCTGTTACGCATGGTTTTTTACCGCCGCATCCTTCGCCTACAGCATTGGTACAGCAGTTTAACGGAAGCCTGGGGCTTACACTTATTTACGGTATGATAGTGGCCCTTCCAGCCATCATTATTGCAGGGCCTTTGTTTGCAGAGCGGTTAAAAAAAATCCATTCGGTTCCGCTGGACATTTTTAAACCAAAAACAGTTGAGGCGGATCAATTACCCGGCACCCTCAATAGTTTCATTAGTTCCCTGCTGCCGGTGATATTGATTGTTTTCTCTGTGATACAGCAGCAATTCT
>CAZDHQ010000211.1:0-7164 GCA_964505135.1 uncultured Ferruginibacter sp. | reverse complement strand
TATAACTATGGAACCATTAACCACTTCATAAACGCTTTAAATCTTGCGCCGAAGTCTAATGAACCAGAATTTGAAGATTGGATACTAATAGTGTTTGTTTTCATAATATACGATTTAGGTTTAAAATACGGATTTATAGGTTTACAGGTATTATATAACGGCAGCTGATTTTCATTATTGCCTTAAAGTCGAAAAAATTGCCTGATTTATTTCTAAAAATGCCTGAATTGCAAGCTGCTGTGGAGGCCAAAAGAAAAATTGAATATCATTGCACTTAAAAATAAAAACAACTTGTGTAACAAAATAACCCGGTTTTTATTGATTGTATTGTTTTTGCAGGCCGTTTATATACCTAAAGGGAATTGCCAGCAGGTAAATGAGATTAACAAAAGCCGCCTGCGTACCGTAGTGATTAGTGAGGCTGCTGTGAGCACGGCTGTAATGATTGGACTGCATTATCTATGGTATAAAAAGTTTCCCAAAAGCCGGTTTCATTTATTTAATGATAATGCGGAGTGGATGTACATGGATAAGATTGGCCATGCAGCTACAGCTTATAATGTTAGTGGTATCCAATACGACCTGATGCGCTGGGCCGGTGTTAACAATAAAAACGCAGCATGGATAGGAGGGTTAACGGCATTGGGTATGCAAACCGTGGTAGAAATATTTGATGGATTTTCTACCAAATGGGGATTTTCAAAGGGAGATATGATTGCAAATATTGTGGGCAGTGCCCTGTTTGTGGCCCAGCAGCAGGCATGGGGTGAGCAAAGAGTAAGACTAAAATTCTCTTTTCATAAAACAATTTATGCCGGTTATTATCCTGCGGAGTTGGGCTCAAATAAATGGCAGCGCTGGTTAAAGGATTATAATGGCCAAACCTATTGGTTATCTATTAATCCTTCTTCATTTATGGCAAGCAATACCTCTTTTCCAAAATGGTTAAACGCTTCAATTGGTGTAGGGGCCGAAGGAATGGTAGGAGCAAGAAGTAATCCCCCATCAATAAATGGTGTGGCAATACCTGAATTTAACCGCACCCGTAAGTTCGTTTTTTCCGTGGATGCTGATCTGAAAAGAATTGATAATCCAAATAAAGATCCAAGGTTATTGCTGTCTATTCCCAATATTTTAAAAGTGCCTGCACCAGCTATCACCATTAAAAAAGACAGTACAGCTAAGTTTAGCTGGATGTATTTTTAAATACCGCAACAAACATTGAATCGGCCATCTGGACATATCCATATAGATTCTGTTCCGCAATTTTTTGCAGGTTAAATTTTTGCTGGATGTATGAAGATACCTGTTGATTTTCTTTTTTAAATACCGAACAGGTGATGTAAAAGAATAAGCCATCTCTACTCAAATGAGGTATCACATGGCTAATAATTTTTTTCTGCAGTTCACTAAAATGATTAATGGCTTCCGGATTAAAGAAATATAATTGCTCTGGTGTACGGTTCCATGTGCCGCTGCCGCTGCAGGGTGCATCGCAAATAATGATGTCAAATTTTTTATCAAGTTTAACTACCTGGGTCAAGTCAGCAATAAAACTGCTGTGTTTAATGCCTGCGTTGGCCAATCTTTTTTTGAGATTGTGAATGATTGTTGGGCGTATGTCCGACACCGTTAGTTGGATATTCTTCTGTAAAACATCATTTACTAAAATTGACTTGCCGCCGCTGGCAGCACAGCAATCCCAGACATTGATATTGCTTTTATTCAGTAAAGCATTGTCTTTTTTTAAATAATCGAGTACTTTTTGAGAATTATAATCCTGCACCACCAGTTCCTTGTCCAAATCCAGTACTGTTTCAATATTTATACCTGTCTCTAGCTGCAGGCAATCATTTTCTTTTTCCTGGAAAGCAATGCCGGCCTGGTTCAGTTTTTTCAGAACGATGCTTTGTTTGGAGGGCCTTATCCTGGTAAAAAGAGCAGGCTGATGTAACAATGAAGTACAAAATGCTTCTTTATTAATGGATTCATCCAGTTCGTCCAACCATGGAAACAGTTCCGTTATTTTTTTACCAGGATGAACCAATATTAGTTTCTTCTGAACAGGAGCCTTGATATATTCTATCCAATCCGGTTTTAAATTTTCAATGATGGCAGTTGATTGATTGTTACACAAGAATGAAGCAGCCAATAGGCTATCTGTATTTAACTTTTTGTCAAGTAAGTGTCCTGCTCTAAAATAGTTGTAACACAATGATGCAATTGATTTCCTATCGCCCGAACCATACTTTTTATTTTTTGAAAAAAAGTTTTTTAGATAAGCAGCAAACGGAATGGCTGCACCGTAGGAGGATAGAATTTTTTCAGCGCTATTGAGATATGAAATAAACCGGCTCATAATAAAAACGGCTGGCAATTTACCAGCCGCTATAATTATTTGGTATTTTATAATTACAATTCAAGCAAAGCTTTTACAGGATCTTTTCCAAACAGCAATAATGCAGGGTTTTCCAATAATTCTTTCACCCTCACCAAAAAGCTTACAGATTCTCTTCCGTCAATAATGCGGTGATCATAACTTAAAGCAATATACATCATTGGTTTTATCACCACCTGTCCATTGATTGCCATCGGACGTTCCTGTATTTTATGCATTCCCAGGATGGCACTCTGCGGAATATTGATGATAGGTGTACTCATCAATGAACCAAATACACCACCATTGGTAATAGTGAAAGTACCACCGCTCATTTCTTCAATAGTTAATTTATTGTCCCTTGCCTTGGTAGCAAGCTCTACCACTTTCTTTTCTATTTCGGCCATGCTCAGGCTTTCTGCATTTCTTATTACAGGAACCACCAAACCTTTAGGCGCAGATACTGCAATGGAAATATCACAGAAATCATGATAAATAATATTCTCTCCATCAATCATGGCGTTTACAGCAGGCCATTCCTGGAGTGCAAAACAACATGCTTTGGTAAAGAAGCTCATAAATCCAAGGTTAACGCCATGTACTTCTTTAAACTTATCTTTTTGTTTAGCTCTAATCTCCATAATGGCAGACATGTCCACTTCATTAAAAGTAGTAAGCATGGCAGTGGAGTTCTTGGCTTCCACCAGGCGACGGCTGATGGTTTTGCGGAGATTGCTCATCTTTTCAGGGCGGCTATCGCGGCCAAACATTTCTGCCCCTGGTTTTCTTCCTGGGTTGCTGATAGCTTCCAGTACATCCTGTTTAAATATTTTTCCGTTACTACCACTTGGCCTAACTGTAGCAGGATCTATTTTTTTATCTGCGATGATGGCTGCAGCCACAGGTGTAGCTTTTATATCCGCTGCTGGCTTGCTTTCCACAGTAGGCTTGGAAGCAGGTGCTTTTTCCTCCGCTGTCTTGGTTATGGCAGTGGGTGCAGCAGCACTCCCGGCAGGTCTTTCTGCATCAGTATCAATATTACAGACAATGTCACCAATCTTTAGTGTATCACCTTCATTGGCCAATGTTTTTAATACACCGGCTTTTTCAGCATTTATTTCAAATGTGGCTTTTTCGCTTTCGAGTTCTGCAATTACTTCATCTCTTTCTACCCATTCACCCGTCTTTTTAATCCATTTTACCAGGGTTACTTCAGTAATACTTTCACCCACGGTTGGCACTTTTATTTCGGCTGTCATGATCTTGATTTAATGATTGGCAAATTTCGGTGAAAATGTATTATTCGAGCAAACAGATTTATATGATCAACAAAATACCCTTTTTAGGGTAGAAAGTTTTTAACTGATCGGGCTACTTTTACCACATAAGTATCGTTGATATATTCCGATTAAGAGTTAATATGTGCCTTTTAATAGATGGACGATTCCATGCACTAAAATTGTTTTTGCGCATTAGAATAAATATGTATTTTTAGCACAAGATTAACCCGATTTTACCATAATTAAATTTTGCTTCATGAAGCTTAAAAAGTTACACTTGTCGTTGTTTGGACTGGCCGTTATTTGCTGCAATGCAGCTTCAGCTCAGTTGGTTATTGACCAGGCAACGTTTACCATCCAGTCCGGAGCAACAGTCACAGTTCAGGGCGATGTTACAAGTAACGCAGATATCCAGGGTACAGGAAAGATTATCCTGAAAGGATCTACCGCCCAGAATGTAAATATGGGAGGTTTCACGGTTCCCAACCTGGAAGTAGATAATACTAATAACGTTACACTTACCGGAGCTGCTAAAATCAGTGGCGATTTGTTATTCACGAATGGTAAAATTTTGCTGGGTACCAATGATCTCACCATTGGTAGTGCAGGAACCATTACAAGTGCCAGCAGTAGTAAATACATTGTTACAAACGGAACTGGCAAATTGAAAAAGACAGCGCTTGCCACTACTGCTTTTAATTTTCCAATAGGCAAATCAACTACCAGCTACACACCGGTGTCCATTTCTAACAGCGGTACGGCTGATGAGATTGGTGCAAGAGCTTTAGCAGGAGCATTAACTATGGGTAGCCTTGGAGTTGCCAATACAAAAGAAGTTGTAAATACAAGCTGGGACATCAGTGAAGCCGTTGCAGGCGGAAGCAATTTAAGTATTACTACAAGCTGGGCAGCTTCAGACGAATTGCCTGGATTTGACAGAACACGAGCTGGTATCTCCTATTATATTACTTCACCAGCTCAAAATGTGGGTTGGGATTTATTGAATTCACAAACAGGCGCTGCAACAGGTGCAGGTCCTTATAGCTATACCAGATCAAGCATCAGTTCACTTGGAACCTTTGCTGTAGGTACAAGACCAGTGCTTTCTCCATTGTTGGTAACGCCGAAGATTTTTTTGCAGGGGCCATATAATACGGGTACAGGAGTAATGAGTGATGCACTGCGTACTCAAAATTTAATTCCAACAACAGAGCCATATTCTGGGTTAAATATGTTTAGCGCAACATCTTCTGTAAAGGGCAGTGGTGGTGGAGAAACTTCAACATCCTCAATTGTGGGTTCGGGTGCCGCTGCTGGCAATGACGCAATTGTTGACTGGGTATTGGTACAGCTTCATGCTTCTGATGGAACAATTGTGACACAGAGAGCAGCTCTTGTTCAAAGAGATGGTGACGTGGTTGATGTTGATGGAGTTTCTCCAGTAAATATGGCTGGCAATGTCTCAGGAAGTTATTATATATCTGTCAAGCATAGAAATCACTTAGGTGTTAGATCAGCTGCAACCATGGCGCTGGCAAAAGTTAGTAATACTAATTACAGCTTTACAACGGGCTTGGGTCAGGCATTTGCGGGTGCAGTTACAAATAATGCAATGGCGACCATCGCTCCTGGTATATTTGGAATGTGGGGAGGAAATGCTAACTCCGATGGAGCAACAAGAAGAACGGGGTCTGCTGGTACTAATGATTACTCCGTATTTCTTACTGCAGTTTCCAGCGTTGCAGCACCTGGGCCAACTGGTGTATATAGAAGAGAAGATTTTAATATGGATGGTAACGTAAGGAAAACAGGATCTGCTACAACAAATGACTATTCCAAATTCCTGAATATACTGGGAACTGCAACCATAATTACACAACCAACTTTCTAAATTGATTAAAGATAACAAAATGAAAAGGATATTTACCATATTAGTTGCAAATCTAGTACTGTCGGGAGTTGCTTTAGCTCAGGGAAAGTTTTCGGCCAATCTTTCGAATGCTGCAAATGTTATTACTTTCAAGTTAAAGCCAAGTGCAACAGTAACTACTGGGTTTTCAACCATCGAGTTTTTTATAAGATATACCACGACTTCCCCTTCTTTTACATATGGCACAGTTAGTGTAAATACAACAGATTTCCCAGGAATGTTGGGCAACGGTAATGTGGGAGGTGGTGCAGCAGGTACTGGTGCTTGGGAAATTGAGAGGGATAACCCTGTTTATATGGTTTCAGGTTATCATGTTGATCACTTTATTTATTCGGCACCAGCTATAGCTACAACGGCAAACACTTATACAGGAGGCACGGAGTATACTGTTTTAAGTGTACCCTTGATTGGGCCAGCAAGTACTGTTGATTTCGAATTTGTATCTGACGATCAAGAGGCTGTTTATTATCTTGCTATCACCGATGAAAATGGCGGTGAATTAAGACCAGCATCTCTTTCAAATTATTTTTATCCTGCTACATTATCTAAAGCTGGAACTGGTGGAACAACGATTTACTACCAAGCTTTGACTAATGTCACTTTACCTGTTAAATTTCTTGATTTCAGTGTAGCAAAAAAAGATAAAGATGCTGTTATCAGTTGGTCTGTAGAAAATGAAGATGATAATACGGATAAATACATTGTTGAAAGAAGTGTAAATGGTAATGACTTTAAACCCGTGGAGACCGTTGCGGCCTTAAACAATGGAAGAAGCAATAATACTTATACAGTTACACAAAAAGATATTGCATCCGTTGTTAATTCTGATATGGTGTACTATAAGGTGAAGCAAATAGACAAAGGAGGAAAATTTCTTTATACTGCTACTAAAAACATCAAGTTGGGGTCCAAGGCTTTCGCTGTCAAAGCAAACCCCACGCTTTTCAGAACCAGTACTACGCTGACAATAGATCTGGTGAAAGATGCTAAACTGTTGGTTAGTATAACAGACGCCAATGGAAAACAAATTAAGAATATCCAACTGCAGGGTTTTAGAGGAACCAATATAAAAGAGCTGAATTTAGATGGCCTTGCTGCCGGAAGTTATATTGTGAAAGTGAATACAGGTGATGATGTTAAAACATTGCCTATCGTAAAGAGTAATTAAAAAATCTTTCCATTTTATATGCAGCTCCCAACCGGGAGCTGTTTTGTTTAGGAGCCTTTCCCAACAAAAAAGCCAATCATTGCGATTGGCTTTTAGTATTCGGTTGTTTAAATTCTTCGGTTAAAGGTTAAATCTCAAAAGCTTTCTTCACCAACTCTTCCTGCTCCTTCACATGCACTTTTTGATAACCTGTAGCAGTAGATGCACTGGCCGCCCTGCTGATGATGTAAAAATTGATGCTGGTTAGATTCATTCGCAAATAACTTGCAGCACCCATATTTAATGGTTCTTCCTGTACCCAATACCATATAGCTTTGCTATACTTCTTGTATAGTTCATCTAATTGGTTTTGTGGTAATTGATACAATTGCTCCAGTCTGATGATCGCTACATCTTTACGGTTTTCTTT
>CAZDHQ010000210.1:0-7164 GCA_964505135.1 uncultured Ferruginibacter sp. | reverse complement strand
AGATTGGTCATCTCTAAACTGTTTTTATAAAAATACAATTTGATATAGAAAGATTGTTATTGATTTTATGGGATATCATTTAGCATTTGTACCTACCTTCACTTGTGCTATCATGGTGCTTACAAAATATTTTCGCTTAAATGAGATTTGATAAATTCATCCCCCATTCATCGCTACAACCTTACATCAAGTACTTTGCAGTAAGCGAAAATGAAACAGCACAGGAGTATAAAGTATTTCCCGTTACCAGCCTTGTGATCGGGTTTCAATACAAGGGTAAACTAGCCACTATAAAAAACAATAAAGAGAACAAGCTAACATCAGCAGGTATTTCGGGTATGGCAGATGGTTATACCATTTTTAAGAATTCAGCCAATATTGGAACCATCTTAGTTTACTTTACTGAAACCGGCTTTACGCATTTTGCTTCACACCCGGCAAATGAACTCTTTAATCTCAGTATTTCCCTGGATGATGTTTTTGATAAAGCGAGTGTGACAGTAGTAGAAGAAAAATTATCAGCAGCAAATACAGATCAGCAACGCATTAAAATTGTGGAACGATTTTTATTATCTCAATTAAAAGACATCAAAGCTGATAAACTAATCATCGAAGCAGTGAAGCTGATTTATGAAAGCAAAGGTGCCATCCGTATTAAAGAACTCAATCAAAAATTATTCATCAGCCAAAGCCCTTTTGAAAAAAGATTTAGAAAAATAGTGGGCACTACACCTAAAAAATTTGCTTCCATTGTCCGTTTCAATACGGTGTTGAATCAATTAAACGGCACCAAGTCGCTCACAGACATTTGCTACGAAAATAATTTCTTTGACCAGGCGCATTTTATAAAAGACTTCAAACAGTTTACCGGGGAAACACCTGAAAATTTTAACCGGATGTTGTAGAAAAACGATTTTTTACAATTACAGGAATGTGGGTGTTGGCATCTTTGTGATGTAATTAAATTATTCAACACTAACAAAAAACCATTCATGTTTACAGCAGAACAAATTAAATCAGCACACAGCAAAGTAAAATCAGGTGCAGACTTCCCAGCATATATCCAGGACATTAAACAATTAGGTGTTACACATTACGAAGTTGCTGTTGCCAATGGAAATGCGGATTATTATGGAACAAATAACAACAAAATATCGACTGAAGCAAAATATGAAAACTTAATAATTGCGGAGCATTCAAACGCCGAACAATTCAAAGCAGATTTAATTGCACACCAGCAGGGCAAAACAGATTTCCTTACTTTTTGTAATGACTGTGCAAAATCAGGCATTGAAAAATGGGTTATCAGTATGGACAAGATGACCTGCACTTATTATAACAAAGCCGGAGAGGAAATCCTGGTGGAAGCTATACCGCACTAAGAAATGTAATAGAGTTACAACCTGGGCGGCATCGGCTTAAGTGGCTTTTCAAATGGCTGTACTCCCTTGGTTTTTAATTTACGCCGCCAAACATAACTACCTGCGGTTACATACAGCACGTCTAAATTCTTTCCTCCAAAAACACAATTAGAAGATTGCCCTGCAGGCAACGGAAGGATAGCGTTTACGCGGCCCATCTGGTCCATGATCTGGATGCCTAAATTGGTAGTAGTATAAATTCTTCCGGCCGTATCACAACGCAGGCCGTCGGCCCAGGCATTGTCGTCGTTTGGCAGTGTATGAAGAAAACCGTACCGTTGTTTATAAGCCAGCCTGCCATCTGGCTGTACCTGGTAAGCCCATACCCAGTGCGTAGCAGATTCCGTTACATATAACTGGGTTTGGTCTGGCGACAAGGTTAAGCCATTGGGAAATTTCAATCCCTCATCAATCATTATTTTTTCTCCACCCGGTTTTATCAAATACAATTTGCCGGGCTTCTGTGCATCCACTGGCGAAGTGATATAAATATTTCCGTTGTTGGCTACTACAATATCATTTCCACTTGTACGGTCCGCAATGATCGTTTCATTTTCAGCCGCATCGTATGCTATGATTTGTTTGGTGGCTCCTGCGGTTACATATCTTTTTCCATCCGGCCCAAATGCAGTACCACTGGTCTTTTTAGCATTTGATTTAAATAAACTCAATTTTCCATTCACATCAATCTTATAAGTATTTGACGTGGGAATATCCTGAAAAAAAACTTCCCCTGCTGCATTGGTAGCAGTACCTTCTGTAAATGAATATTTGTCGCCAACGAGTTCCCAATCTTCGCCGGGTATCAGCAGGTCTTTTAAAAACTGGCTATTTGAATTACCGGCTTTCAACGGTGCAGGCCAGCCTTTCCAAAGCCAGCGCATGGCCTGTGGAAAAATAGCGGCTGCATGTTTTCCATTGTGCTGTCCTTCGCCCCATACATGCTGCACTTCGTAGCCTGCGAAAGTTAAGGCACGTTCCATTGTTTCATTTGCTTTCCACCAATCACCTGCATAAATATTTAAATCATTGAAACCATCCTGCAGAAAAACCCGGATGGGTTTAGGCTCATATTTGCGTATCAATGTTGGATAAACTTCAGCACCACGCAAACCAATATAAGTACCTATTGCAGAAAACACCCTGCTGAAGGAAGCAGGTTTTTCCCATGCCGCAGTAAAGGCACAAACAGCACCGCTGCTCATTCCACCAATGGCACAGTCATTTCCATTTCTTGATAATTGAATTTTTCTACCATCACTAGTTTGTTGTTTTTCTGCGTCAGGAAAAATTTCTTCCAATAAAAAACGTGTATAGCTATTGCCCATACCATCGTACTCATAGCTCCTGTTGAACCTGTCTAACGCAGTATTGCCATCTGCTGCTTTCACCACCCCGGGATTAATGAACAGGCCAATAGTAACGGGCATCTCTTTGCTGTTGATCAAATTGTCAAAAACTACGGGCATGTATTTTTGTAATCCATCCTGCTGCACATACACACAGGCTGGTGTACCGGGCCTATATTGTGCAGGCACATAGATCCAGTAGTCTCTCACCGATCCGGGAAAAATCGTTGACTTATTAAAACTCAACTTGAGTACTTCCCCTTTAGGCACGCCAGCATGTTCAACGGATGCTGAATCAACGGGATAATTTTCTGCAGGCGCCTGTGCTATCAACATTAGTTGAATGAAAATAAATGGGAGGAGCAGGATGTATTTCATTGCAATCGTTTGGAAAATAAATATAGCTAATAAATACGGGGAAGGTAGCGTAGGTACTAGCCTAATGCTCTTTGACTTCCTTCATTAAAAAATTTGGTTAAATAGACCAGGTGTACTTATTTGGCAAAATGAATGTATTATGTTTGCTGAAACATACACATATGTGTAAGCTTTCTGCCACTTAAACTCAGCCAAAATGAAAAGCTTCAACATTTTCTTTCTCTTATTTTTTTGCAGCCATTCATTTGCCCAATTTGCAATTGTAACAGACAAAGATGGCTCTACTAATGTGCGGCTGGATGCAAATGCCAGCAGCAAGATCAACAGCGTGCTGCAAAATGGTCATTTGATTTATTGCCTGGAGAGAAAAGGCAACTGGACTAACATCGATTACACGATAAAAGGAAAAGAATTAAATGGCTATGTATATAAAGACAGGTACCAGTTAATAGATCAATTTTCTGCCATCCCAATCACAACAAAAAGCAAAGCATCCGTTGTATTAAAAAAAGATTCGATCCAGGTTACCATCATCCAGGGTAGCTTTAATAAGAACAAACATAGTTTTAAATACTACAAAGAAGCACCTGGACAAATTGAATTGATTGACAATAAAAAATACTGGGGAACTGATGGCGAAATGCCGGCAACTCAATATGAAACAATAGAGGTTGCCATTGGAACAAAAAAGATCGTTCTTCCCAGGCAAGCGACCACTGCGTTGTATGAACCCAATATATTCAGTGCAACTGTCTATTATGATCAACAGACCAATAGCATTTACATCAGCACTATGAACAGTGATGGTGCCGGTGCCTACGAAGTTGTTTGGAAAATAGAGAACGGTATTTATAAAGATCGACTGATAGCTTATGGATTCTAAACCTTATGCGTTCTTATAATTCAGTCCTGAATTATAAATAAATATGATTGCAAGGGCAGATACCTTTCGTGCCTACGGCACTTCTTTTTATCTACTAACTTTTGTCTACCAACCTTTCGCCTCTACGAGGCTGAAGAAATCAACGGAATCGTTTTCTTTTTTAAAAAGCAATGATAGAAGCTAACAATCCTAATACATATTATATAAATAAATCCTGTCGCAACAAACCCCAACAATGTCTCAATCACACCGCTACCTTCCATAACAGCATTTTTACCTTTATCAAAAAAACATGCAAACCTTTCAACAAGCAGAACAAATCAAATTAATTGGGACACTGGTTAAAACATTTCCGCTGGGTATCAAAGAAGCATTTGATCCTCTATATAAAACCTTTGGAAGCAACCGTGCCTACTATGGTGTAAGCTGGATGGACCATAAAGGCGGAATCATTTATTATGCCATGGCTCCTGCCCTTTCGCCGGAAGAGGAAAAGCTAACCGGTTATGAAAAATTCATCATGCCACCAGGCACTTACCGGACTGAATCAATTAAAGACTGGATGAGCAAGACAGGTTCGATCAAGGATGTTTTTATGCGCTTAACGGTGGGCATTAAGCCAGATAAAAATCATCCCTGCATAGAATGGTACCAGTCAGATGATGAAATGCTTTGCATGGTAAAGATTGATTAGTGAACTTGCGGTTCAACTGCCAGTTGCCTGGCTCTTTCAATGTCCGGCGTTCTGTATAAATCCTCCGGTATTTCTGCCAAAGTGGAATGATGTAGTTCATCACCCGTGCTGTAAAATTTTTGAAAACTCATGATGAGTGGCTTCCATTTATTGGGGTCTACCCAGTTTGCATGTCCATCCATTAGTATACTATCAGCAAGGTGTACACGAATAACCTGCAGCTCAAAAGTCAGGATGCGACCTTTCATCACATCATCTTCTTCCGCCAGTGATCTGGTATGCAACAGCCTTGCTTCCATTTGCACATCGCATTCATGTACCAGTGGAGCAGCTACCAAATCCGCAGGCATTGCTGTTAAACCCGCTCTTTCAAATTTGTTCGCTTCGTGAAAATAGCCTTTCTGTATTTTGCCCGCAGGAACAGGATTAGTGCCGGTAGTTTTTGCCAGTTTGTTTACTGCTGTTACATTTTTTGCTTCGGCAAGATTCAATACACATTCACCTGTTCTTATAATGTTCTGCGTGGTTTGCGATGCGGCCGCCAGTCCTATCACACAGCGCCAGCCCAGCCAGAAGATGGAAGACATAGGCGCCAAATTATAGGTGCCATCTTGATTGGTTGTGCCGATTAAAACTACAGGTGTACCAAAATACAAAATATTTGGTTCTGCAATGATGTGCATGTGTTTTGATTTAGTTACACAAATTTTAAATAATTTAAATAGCTAAAAAATCTGTTTCTTGCGGAATTGAATAGCGCAATATTGATAAACAACAAGATCATATTTTCAATATTGAAGTACTGTAGATAAACAGAATACACCTTTTATTTTTTAGTAGATATAGATGCTGGGGAAAGTATAACTTTAAAACAATTCATTCATTTTAAGCACGCAGAGATATTTATCTGGTTCAATTAAAAATAAGAAAAATGAAAGATGAGCAGTCTTTACTGAATGAAATAGATTCAACAGAAACAGAAAGCAGTTACCTCCAGCGGGCTCTTGCAAATTTCTTTGACATCATAATTGAATTTAGTCTATTATTCTTATTCTATTTTTTAATTCCCCAGCAGTTATTTTACATGATCACAGCTAAATTTTATGGCGTTTACCTGGTAATATTTCTTATTATTTTTGGGTATCGTTTAATAGCTCTTATGCTGATGCAAAAAACGATTGGTATGAAACTGGTTAAACTGAAATATTTAAACAGCGAGCTTTTGCCCCTTTCCGGTAAGCAAAAGATCATTGCAGCACTAGCCATAAGATATCCTTCGATAAAGCAATACCTGGAAAAATAAAATTCCCCATAACAACCGTCTAAATTTTTGCCATTCGGAATTGCTTGTTCCCCAATCAACCTTACGCAATACAAATTATAATACCTCTATCAATTCTCCCTTTTTCACCGATATTGTGTAGACCAATGCCTTTTAACAAATCCTGCCGCAGCAAAGCAGATTATATTCGTATCATTGGAAAAATAACTATCCCTCATAAATGAAACTGAGCAACCTGTCCAAAATCTTACTCTGCATTTTTATGTTTGCATTGGCTTCCATTGGATTTATAATCAAATTACCATCTGCCTTTCATCATGTAGATAAAGGACTGCATACATTATTTTATTTTTTAGCTGCTGCGTTTCTCAATATTTTATTTGCGAATAAAAACATCCTGGTACATGCCCTAATCTTCGGTTTTCTCTATTTGTTTGGTATTGCTATTGAATATGCACAGGAGTATTCAAACAAATTGATGCACCGGAGACTTCATGGCCGCTTTGATCCGCAAGATGTAGCAGCCAACTTAAAAGGGTTACTATATTTTTCTGCTATTTGGATGATAGCTATTGCCGTTCTGTTTTTGTATAAAACCTTGCAGGCAAAACCAGCAAGAGAAAGCCTGGAAGGATAACAGAGAAAGAATTTTCCGGCAAGGTGGGTAAACGGCGAGAAACAATGTACCTAAACTTATCAGATTGCCATCTTCCAAGCAAAAAAATCTTTATGTAAAATTCACCAGCTGATCATCTTGCTGCAGTACAGCTTTGCAAAATGGTAGTTACTATACTTGCCGCAGAAGCCCGTTTTATAAACTTAAACCAGGTCAAATTGAAAAATGCACTCATCATTCCAGGCATCATTTGTTTATCAACTATTCTTTTCTGTTGCAGCGGCAATCAACAAACAGCAGTAAAAAATACTGATTCAACAGTGACTGCCAAAAAAGAAACCCACCAACCGGATAGTTTATTTGCCACTGAAAGTGATAACATAGAAGATACCGTAAAAGAAGTTCCTGTAACGGATACAATAAAGACAATCAGGGAAAACTTTAAAAGGATCAACAGCATCAGCAACTGGACACAAAAAGAAACAAGAGCTACAGAACAAACAGCAGAAGGTGGCGAGGCTACTTACTATTATATGGATGG
>CAZDHQ010000209.1:0-7169 GCA_964505135.1 uncultured Ferruginibacter sp. | reverse complement strand
ATTAGGTGTAAAAATTTTTGGTGGTCAATCTGCTATTGCAGGTAACATCATCGTTCGTCAAAGAGGTACGGTTTATCATCCTGGAAAAAATGTAGGTGTTGGAAAAGACTTCACACTATTTGCATTAACTGATGGTGTAGTTGAATTTAAAAAAGGCAAAGGAGATAAAAATTTTGTATCTGTAAATGCCGTTGCAGCAACTGCCTAAATAAATTTTTTTTGGCAGATTAAAAAATGTTTTTATTTTTAACATTATTTACTAACCATTAAATTTTAAAAACATGGCAACTGCAAAAAAAGCTGCTCCTAAAAAAGCTGCAAAGAAAGCTGCTCCTAAGAAAGCTGCAAAGAAAGCTGCTCCTAAAAAAGCTGCAAAGAAAGCTGCTCCTAAAAAAGCTGCAAAGAAAGCTGCTCCTAAGAAAAAATAGTAGTTTTTCTTTAAGCAAAACTGATAAGAAAGTCCTGGTTCACACCGGGACTTTTGTTTTATACTACTTTCCCAGAATGCTTGCCAGTACTGCATTACAGCACTACGCTTTATTAACTGATTAATTACAATACTCCATTTGCATTTATTATTTTTGAATCATGGATAACGCACAGATTGCAGATCATTTTTCTCTCTTATCAAAGTTGATGGACATACATGGCGAAGATAGTTTTAAAGCAAAGTCCTATGCGTCGGCAGCATTTGCAATTGAAAATCTCACGCTTCCACTTACTGAAATACCTAGAGAAAAAATATTTGCGATCAGGGGAATTGGTCAATCAACCGGAAAAAAAATTATAGAATTACTCGATACTGGAAATTTAACAACGCTTACGGAGTTGATACAAAAAACACCGGAAGGCATTTTGGAGATGATGAATTTAAAAGGCATCGGTCCAAAAAAAATTGCAACGATATGGAAAGAGATGGGCATTGAAAGCATAGGCGAATTATTGTATGCATGTAAAGAGAACCGATTAAAATTATACAAAGGCTTTGGAGAAAAAACGCAACTCAACGTTATTGAAACCATCGAATATTATTTCAGCAACAAAGGAAGTTTTTTATATCACCAGGTAGAAGCAGTAGAACCGCAGATAACAGGATACCTTCAAAAATTATTTTCATCGGGCAATGTTTTTATTACCGGTGCATTTAAGAGACAGTTAGAAGTAATTGATGAATTGGAATACGTGGTAAACGGCTCCAATGAAAACATCAAACCAAAATTTATTACAGCCAATCCTCCAGAGTTATTAGAAGAAAAACCGAATTCACTTGTATATAAACTTACCAATGGACTAAGACTAAGATTGTATACCGGCCGGGAGAACTTCACAGCTCACCTGTTCCGTTATTCTGGCAGCGAAGATTTTGTGAATGCATTTCAATCTACCTGCTCTGTTGATTTAAGCAAACTGAATGGAGATGATGACAGTATGTTATTTGAATGTGCCGGGCTGCAGTTTATACCGCATTGCCTTAGGGAAGATGCCAAAGTATTGGAAAGAGCGAAAGAAAAACTGCCGGATATTATTCAGCCAACTGATATAAAAGGTATTATTCACAGCCATAGCGACTGGAGTGATGGCAGCAGCACCATTGAAGCCATGGCTAATAGAGCCATTGAGAAAGGATTTGAGTACCTGGTAATCAGCGATCACAGTAAAACGGCTTTTTATGCAAAAGGCCTGAATGAAGAACGCCTGCGTGAACAGCATCGTTATATTGATGAGCTCAACAGCAAACTGGCACCTTTTAAAATTTTTAAAAGCATAGAAAGTGATATTTTAAATGACGGGAGCCTGGACTATAGCAACGAAGTACTGGCAACATTTGATTTGGTAATTGCCTCCGTGCATTCCAATTTAAAAATGACCGAAGAAAAAGCCATGATGCGTTTGATAAAGGCAATTGAAAACCCCTACACTACTATACTTGGACACATGACAGGAAGGCTGCTGCTTAGCCGTAAAGGTTATCCTGTTGATCATAAAAAAATTATTGATGCATGCGCTGCCAATAAAGTAGTCATAGAATTAAATGCACATCCAAACCGGCTGGATATTGACTGGAGAGAAATTGACTATGCACTGGAGAAGAATGTATTGATCTCTATTGACCCGGATGCACATACACTGGAAGGTTTTGACGACATCCGATATGGTGTGCTGGTAGCTCAAAAAGCAATGGTGACAAAAGAGCAAAACCTTAGCAGTTTTAATCTGCAGCAGTTTGAAGCTTATTTAGCTTCTGTGAAAAACAAGTAATCATCTTATTGATGCTAATCTTGTATCCCTTTCAAATTTTTGGTTCCACTTTATTTGCTCTTCTTTAGCAATGCCGTTTTGTGTTTCACCATCGTACTGATGCTGCAGCGCCTCCATTTTGTTTACGGATTCCTGGTAAGCAGCGTTTAATTTTTCATTAAAATTTTTAATGGTGAATTTTATTTTCTTAATACGGTCAATAAAATCCAATGCGCCGAGGTAGCTGATATCAAAATGATGCTGCTCATGCTGCAGCACATATTGCGTTTTACCTTTTTCTTTCATCCACGAAGAGCGTTTATCAAAACTGCATGACACAACAATATTTAAGGATGCTACATTCCCCTTTCTTCTAAAACCTGCCTTAAACGAAAAGCCTGAAGCTGTGATGGCTACTGCATTTGAACCCTCGTTTGGAGCACCTTGAAAATCGCTAATGGCTAATTTTTGAGAAGATGTATAAGCAATATGGTCATCGTCCATATCTGCGGTACTATAGCTGACCTGGGTAGTAAGTTTCTGTGCTGGTAAATATAAAAAGGCGCAACAGGAAATAAAAAGCGTAAACAATTTCATCGTTGTCATTGTACCCGAAACAACGAAAAAATATAATTGCTTGATGTAACTGAAGAAAGGTTTAGAACTAAATTAACAGCCTTATACTTCCACGTAGTTAAGATCTTTTCCAAAGGTTTCCTCGGTAAAATAAGCAGCGATCAATGTAATGACCATTACAATAACACCGGTAGTGATGCCGCTTTTTACGATCGTCCATCCCCAATCTTTTTGGAAAATATCCAGGAACATGATATTGATCAATGGCAGCGCACCTCTCACCATATTAGGAACGGTGGTAGCAGCGGTTGCTCTTAGGTTAGTACCAAATTGCTCTGCAGCCATTGTAACAAAGATGGCCCAGAAGCCCGTGCTAAACCCGAGCATTGCACATGCTATATACATAGTCGTGTCTGTTTTGATTGCACCGCTGAAAAAGAATATTCCGGAAAGAATAGTGAATAGATAAAAAAGATACAACGCTTTTTTACGACTTTTAAATGACTGGCTAATCAATCCAACCGCAATGTCTCCTAACGCTATTGCTGCATAAGCATACATAATAGCACGTCCAGATTCAATTTTATTGCCTTCATAAAATGCCAATGCAAAACGATTACTATAATTCACCAGGATGCCAATTACAAACCAGGTAGGCAGACCAATCAAAATTGCCAGTATGTATTTTTTGAAACGGTAACCATTATTTACAAAGGCAAAAATATTCCCCCTTGAAACTCCCTGGTGTTTTACGTTTTTAAACATTCCACTCTCGGCTACGCTTATACGCAAAAACAAAAGCGACACACCCAGACCTCCACCAATTTTATAACATAATCTCCAGTCCTGGGAAAACTTAAACGTGAAGTAAGCAAACACCGCCCCAAACAAACCAATACCAGCAACCAGTGATGTACCAATACCTCTTTTGTTCTTTGGCATCAGTTCGCTTACTAAAGTAATACCAGCGCCTAATTCACCCGCCAGGCCAACGCCAGCAACAAATCTGGCATAGGCGTATTGATCAATGCTGGTTACAAAACCGGTTACAAAATTGGCAACAGAATATAAAATAATTGAACCGAATAAAACAGACAATCGTCCTTTCTTATCCCCCATCACCCCCCATAGAATTCCCCCGATTAATAAACCGATCATCTGCCAGTTAATGATTTTGGTACTGGCAGCAAGCACAGCCTTACTATCGTGCAAATCCACACTAAGAGATTGCAAGCTTGGTTCCCTAACAATCGTAAAAAGCAGCAAATCGTAAATATCAACAAAGTAGCCTAATGCAGCTACTACAACAGCCAGTGTAAAAACTGAACCAGATTGTTGTTTGTCCATGAAGTATTGAGGTTGAAATATTAGCTCTTCTTTTTCCCGAAAAACAACTTGATTAAAACAGGTGCTGTTGTTACCAACACTATTCCTATTACAATTACCTCAAGATGTTTTTTTAAATCAAAATCAAATTGTGTTTCGAAAAACTTTTGCAGGTAATGACCACCAAACAACATCAAAAACACCCAGGCAACACAACCAACAATATTATAATAAGAAAACTTTTTGGGCTCCATTCCCACAATACCAGCTACTATAGGAGCAAAGGTTCTAACGATTGGTAAAAACCTCGCCATGATGATGGCGGCACCACCATGCTTATCATAAAAGTCTTTTGCCTGGAATAAATATTTTTTCTTAAAAAGAAAAGTATCCTTTCTTTCGAACAAAAACGGACCGCTTTTTTTCCCAAACCAATAACCAACATAATTTCCTATGATACCTGCCAGGGAAATCACAATACCAAGTACAACCAGGTTTAAGAAGGAACTATGCGTATCAACACCAAGCCCTTTATTTACCAAATCATCGCTAAAGATCCCTGTTACAAAAAGCAATGAATCACCAGGCAGAAAAAAACCGGCAAACAAACCTGTTTCGGCAAACACAGCAAAAACAATAAACCAAAGGCCACCGTTTTCAATATACCACTGCGGCTGCAACAGCTGCGTCCAGTGAAAATCAAGCAGGATAAAATTTAACATGTTCATGTAGATGATTTGCTGTTGGCAAATCTTGTTTTATCTTAATTAATCAATCTTTAGAATCAACCTTCTCCCAATTCTCCTTCCATTTTACTAACGACAGCGGTGGCAATGCTGTTACCCACCACATTGGTAGCGCTTCTTCCCATATCAAGTAAAGGATCAATGCCCAATAATAAAGCAATCCCAGCTTCAGGAATATTAAATGTAGCAAGGGTGCCTGCAATCACTACCAGTGAAGCCCTTGGCACACCTGCAATTCCTTTGCTTGTCAACATCAATACCAGTAACATCGTTATCTGGGATGGCAACGGAATATGCATGCCATAACTCTGTGCAATAAATAAGGATGCAAAAGTCATGTACATCATACTGCCATCAAGGTTAAATGAATACCCCAGCGGCAAAACAAAACTTACAATTTTATCCTTGCAACCAAAGCGCTCCAGCTCAAGCATGGTTTTAGGAAAAGCTGCCTCACTACTGGAAGTACTAAAGGCAAGCAGGATAGGTTCTCTCATGCGCCTGATCAACTCTACCACTCTTTTCTTAATAAATAAGGAACCTGCTAGCACCAGCACCATCCATAGCACCAATAATCCAAAATAAAACTCTCCAATGAAAATGGAATAGGTTTTTAAAATACCAATGCCCTGCTTTGCAATAATGGCTGTCATAGCACCAAATACGGCAAGCGGTGCAAAATTCATTACATAACCCGTTACTTTTAAAATAATATGCGCTGCCGAATCCATTGCTTTTACAATTGGCTTTGCTACATCACCCAGTGCTGCTGCAGCTACACCAAAGAACAGGGAGAAGACTACAATCTGCAATATTTCATTTTTTGCCATTGCATCTACCACACTCGCAGGAAATACATGGTAGAAAAAATCTTTTACTGTAAGTGCAGCTTTATCAATACCTGTATTCACATTTGCTTCAGGTAACGGCAAGTGCATTGATCTGCCGGGTTCAAATAAGTTTACCAATATCATTCCCAACAATAAACTTACTAATGAAGCACTGATAAACCAGAGCAATGTTTTACCGCCAATTCGCCCCACCGCTTTTATATCACCCAATTTGGCTACGCCAACAACCAATGTAGTAAACACCAGCGGTGCTACAATCATTTTAATCAGCCGTAAAAAAATATCTGCCAATATGGTAAACCATTCTAATTTTCTATCTCTTGATTTTAAGCTCTCACTTTTTTGCGCCTGCACCAGGGAACGCTGCTGTTGCAATATTTTGTAAGCAGCAGCCGATGTATCAGACAAATTTGCCAACCCTGCATTCACAGCTTTCAGTGAATCGTCCAGCATTTTCACTTGCGAAAGACGGGCTGTTCCATTACTGTCTTCCAATAATGCATCAATCGTTTTCTTCTTCTGTGATTCAAGCAATTTTTTCTGATCTGTTAATGCATTGTATGCAGATGAATCTTTTACTTTCTCGAAAACATGCATCTGCTCCTGCAGGTACTGTAGCTGTACATCAGCGTTGGCAATCCTGCTGTTTTCTGTACCTACAAAAGTTTTATTGAAAATGAAACCAGCAATAATGCCCAGCACTAATGCAATACCTATATAAAGTGTGATCCTGTTTTTTTTACCTGCGGAAACTTCCATACGTCTAAATTTTCTGGCAGCAGTTTTAAAAGCGAAAGCCACTGATAAGTGGCAATAATTTTTGCAATATAATATTTAATACTTGTTATCAACCGCTCCTTGATAAAATTCAATATTGATTGGGTGATTAGAATTTATTGCTTATTTTTCCATTTCTATAAAATTTGCAACAATCGTTTATCAAAACCATTTTCTACATGAGCTTATTTATTAAAAAACCGCTTGAACAAATCCTTGCCCAGGCTGCCGACAATGAAAAAGGATTGAAACGAACCCTTGGTGCCGGCAACCTAATTGCCCTTGGAATTGGCGCTATAATTGGATCTGCACTTTTTGTGAGAACTGCAGCAGCAGCAGGACAAGCAGCAGGACCTGGTGTTACACTTTCTTTTATAGTAGCAGCCATTGGTTGTGCGTTTGCTGGTTTATGTTATGCTGAATTTGCAGCTATGATTCCTATTGCAGGTAGCGCTTATGCCTATAGTTATGTAACCATGGGCGAATTAATTGCCTGGATCATCGGTTGGGCTTTGATAATGGAATATGCATTGGGTGCAGCTACTGTTTCTATTGCCTGGAGTGAATATTTAAACAGGTTGCTTGGAGGGGCAATACCATACGAATGGTGCCATTCCCCTTTTGAAAAATTTACTGACAGTGCTGGTGTTTTTCA
>CAZDHQ010000208.1:0-7182 GCA_964505135.1 uncultured Ferruginibacter sp. | reverse complement strand
AGTCCAGTTCTTGCAGAGTAAAACTCTTTTCCTCTCTGAAATGATTATAAGCCGCTTTGTATTCCTTTACTATGCGAAGCTGGTAATTGACAATATCACTTATCCGTTTATATTTTCGTACACCGGGGCTTACCTGTTCCAGGCCATCCAAAAAAGTTTTATGAATAGAAAAATTACCTTGTGATAAATCTTTTATCGCAGTATAGCCTTTAAAAATAATTTTATAGGCATCATACATACCTTTCAATATCTTTTTAAACTGTGCCAGCTTTTCTACATTTAAAATGAGTTGCTGTGCTTCTTCGCTTTGGGCATTTGCATTTATGAAACTTGCACTGAGGGCAAGCACTACAATCAGCTTTTTCATGTGTATATTTTTATTTTTTTGTTTGCCACATGTAATTGGCCATAAAATTTTCATCGCCGATTGGTATAATAGCTCGAAAATTTTATGGCTCATTTCATTTTATTCCATTTATAATTTTTGATTTTTGTATTTCTGCATACTCACCCATCCGTTGGGCGGCCAGCAGGGCCATATCTTCACTCATCACTGAGCAGAAAGTGTATTTATCCTGCATGTCAGCATATAGTTTATCAATGCGAATTAATCGTTCACTATCTCTCATTTCCAACTCGCCGGGAGTAATGATGGAAACCAACTGGTTGATGGATTCAATACATTCCAGTAACAGGAAATCAAATACCTTTTTGTTGTATTCGATTTCATCGGGGGTAAACTGGTTTGATTCCCGGATATAGGCGATTGTTTGCTTTGCCTGTTTGATAATGCGGAGTTGATAGCTGATAATATCAGCCACTTTTTGATACCTGGCAATTTTTGGATTAACAGCTTTGAGGGAATTGAAGAAAGTGTTGTGTATGTTTAAATCACCCTTTTTAATATCACGGATAGTATTCAGTCCACTAATTACAATGTTATACCCTTTTTTCGCATAGGATATATATACTTGTAAGGCGGCTATCTGCTGCAGCAGGTATTTCTTTTGAGTTGATTTCTGGTTAAACCATTCACTGGCTGTTTGAGCTGTTATGGGACTTAGCCATAATGAAACAAAAGCCAGAGTTATTATTATCTTTTTCATACTTCACCATTTTCACTCTTCACAATAAGACTAATGCAACAAAATATAATCCGGATTTTATAAATTGTGGGTAAGGAAGGTAGGGCTACCAGTGGTATAAAGTTTAACTATTGGAAAGTAACAGTTATGCGAAATAGTATTTATATTCAAACTCTATTTAAACAAAAATTACGTTAGGCCAATTGAACACACTAAAATTATTAAAGTAACATGCCTCAGTTTAAGTTCAGCAGACTAGACTATTTCGATAACACAGAATTATTTTCCTCGGAAAGTGAAAACGATTACTTCCCCTTTCATTTCCACGATTTGTTCTGTGTGTCATTAGTTACAAACGGAACAGAAATTCTGAACAATACGGAACAGGAATTTATTGCCACTTCAGGCACTATCAGTATAACACAGGCACATGAAGTACACCGTAATTATTCACTTGACAGTACAGGATATAGTTATAAAACATTGTATGTAAACCCTGAGATACTCAAATATTTTAACAATAATGAACCAATCACCCATCTCGAAAGAGTGATTTATAACCCTTCTCTCTTTAAAGCAATATCAGGTTTGTTCAACAGCACCGAAAATAAGAGTAAAATACTTATTCATTGTTTGAAGGAATTGACCAAACATTGTGAAAGTCCCGACCAGAAAATAAACTGGAATAATGCTTTTTATAAAGTTGATGAAATTATTGACGAACACCCCAATAAACCCATCGAAACAGGCTGGCTTGCCAAACAATTTTGTATGAGTAAATTCCATTTCATCCGTGAATTTAAAAAAGCAAAAGGTGTTACTCCACAAACTTACATAATGCTGTACAGGTTGGGAAGGGCGAAAAAAATGCTTCTTGAAAGCATTCCTATAAAAGATATTGCCTGGTTAAATGGGTTTTATGATACCAGCCATTTCAGTAACAACTTTAAAAAAATTTATGGTATCACTCCTACACATTATGCTGGCTGATGGCTATGGCATACATAAAATAGCAATTTTATACAACTCCTTTAAGTTTTTTTAAAGTATTTTTCGAAAAATACTGCCATGAAGAGAAATATCTTCTTTTACTTATTATTTACAGGCGTTCTGCCAAATATGCTGTTTGCTCAAAGGGGTTTTCTTTAAAAGCAATAATGCACCGGGTGTTATATATGAGGAATTCAACCACTATAATGCTACCGACTTTGCAGTGGTAAAAGCAGCGGATAATGATATAATGTTTATCAACTGGAAGATTGCTGTTAGCAGGGGCACTGTTACGGTAGTGGTAAAAAGCAAAAAACAAGTTATTTGGAAAAGCGCATCTATAACGGGAAACGATACGGCTGATCTATTTATTCCGCTAAAAAGAGCAAGAGGAATTACCATAAATGTGAATGGCAACCAGGCTACCGGAAAGGTTTCTTTAAAGTATGAAACGGTACCTCCCAAAAATATCAATGTCGCAGTTAATCCTAATATTGAATTGTTCGGTTTGATGATGGAGATGGATAATGCCCCGGATTTCATAGCATCAAAGGATTCTGTTGAAATTAAGGGCAGGAAATGCATGTGGAAAGACTGGTATGCCCTCGCAATAAAAAATTATGCAAGGTTTAAGTCATTCGACAGTTGCAGTATGATGCAGCAATACAGGCAATGTATTAGCCGGAGTTTGTATAATGATTTTTTTATTCGGCTGTTATTAGAGACACCTCATGTTCCCCATGCGGACCTTACCGATAAAATAGATGATGATGTAATTCTTCCCTTTTCAGTAAAAGGAAACCTGGAAGATGCAAAAAAAGAAGCCTCTTCCTTTTTAAAAGCGTTTAATCAGTTTTACCAGGATACTCATTTTGATGGATATTTAAAGGAATACGAACCATACCTGACTGCAATAATTGAACAGGTTCAAAAAAATCTGCCTCCTACAGAGTTTATCAGTGTAATGGAGCACTTTTATCACAAGAGTTTTACGGGTTATTATTTCACACCCAGTTTTACTGTGTTGCCAACAATGGGGTTTGGGAAAACACATAAAAAAACAAACAGCATTTACAACACTTTTGGACCTTTCAGTTTTATAGTGTTTGACAGTCAGCCCCCCGACCCGGGTTTTGATTTTCCTGAGCAGATACGGAATCTTTCCGTTCATGAATTTGGGCATTCGTTTGTAAACCCTGCTATTGATAAATTACCGGCTGAACTTCTTAAATCCACCGAAAGGCTCTATGAACCTATTAGGGAAACGATGAGCCGCCATGCCTATACACAATGGACGATGTGCCTGTATGAGCATTTTGTAAAAGCAGGAGAAATTTTAATAAGCCGTTATATGGGACAGAAAGACGAGGCTGAAAAGATGCTTACGTCATTTGTAAATGATGGGTTTATCTACCTGCCATTCATTCTAAAAGAATTTAAGGAGTATACCATCACAAACTATTCAGATCGAAATTATGATTCATTTGTAGTAAAAGTTATGAAACATTTAAAAGATGCAAAAGAATTTAAGTAGAACCATTGTCTGGAAAACGCAACTTGTAATGCTTACCCTGTTTTTTCATTTTGGGAAAGCAACAGCACAATTAGCTAACTGTAATTGCAAAGAAAACTTTGCCTTTGTAAAAGCATACATGGAGCATAACCATGCTGCGTTTAATGACAATGTGACTGCCGTGACTAGAAATGTATATGACAAATTTTGTAAAAAGATTGCATCTGATATTCAATTTGACTCCTGTAGGTCTAACTGCGGTTACTTTCTGTCTGAGTACTTGCATTTCTTTAAAGACAAGCACATTTATATACAAGAAAATATAAATCCAGTTAATGAGAGTGATTCATCTACAGTTAGCGCTGTCCTGCAATCAGAAGCCTATAAAAATGCAGAGAGGATTGCAATAGACAGTAATAAGATTAAATCATTAGAGAAAAAAGACAGAAATGAGATAGAAGGCATTTATCACTCCTTTCCCTATCCTGGCTATACCATTGCCCTTATTATCGCCGGGAGGATCTATAAAGCGGTAGTGCTTGAATCGTCTTCGGTTTTATGGAAAGGAGGCCAGGTGAAATTTACTCTAAGTCCGGTTGATAAATCAGTTTATGATGCAAAGGTTTTTATGAAAGACCACTCACTACAACGGAAAAAAGTACAGTTCAGCAATGGAACATTTGAAGACCTTTACTTTACCAAAGACAAGGAACTATATAATCAGTCTGAGCCATTGTTTGTATTTCGCCAGCTCAATGACAGTACAAATTACCTTCATGTAAATTCTTTTCTTGGGTATAATTATACCATACTTGATTCCTTCTATAAAGCCAGTTACAATGTGATAATTTCAAAACCATACCTTGTACTTGATGTACGGAATAATGGAGGCGGATCTGATAATTGCTACCAGGGATTATTGGATTTTATTTATTCAGGCCCAATGAAAAATGACATGCTTGATATTTATGTAACGCCGGAAAATCTAAACACTTACAAAAAAGAACTTGAGCATCAAATGAAGGACTCTGCAAATTATGGAAGGGAAAGCATTTTAAAGATGCAGCAATATGTACATAAAATGGAGATGGCAAAACCTTACACATTCATTTCAATGGATAATGAAAACACCAGCTATCTTACGAGAGAAAAGGTCTTACCCTATCCAAAGAAAGTGGCGCTTATTTATAATCATTTTTCCGCCAGCAGTTGCGAAGGATTTATATTATATGCCCAGCAAAGCAAAAAGGTGACCAGCTTTGGTGAAAACTCAGGAGGATATACCGGGTATGGAAATGTATTTACTATTAGTGTCCCCAATTCTAACCTGTTTTTAGGCTGCACCACAACAAGGTACCGGCTTCACAGAAAATATGATGGCATCGGAATCACTCCAGAGTATAAACTGAATTTTACGGGAAATTGGCTTTCTGTTGTGCTCAAACAATTAACCAAACAGTAACTTTATTTATAAGAGCTATATGCATATTTTTATTTTTCGGCTACTAACTATTGATACAATTTATAAAGTATAAAAAAATTGATATATGCGATTTTTAGTTTTTATTTCGCTGCTTTTACTTATAAACACAAATCTCCATTCCCAAAAACTATTTCCATTTAGCATAAAAGGGAAATTTAATTCAGACACTATAACCGGAACAATGTATTTGTTCTATCAGATAAATGGAACAGACCATAAAGACAGTTGCCAGATAAAAAAAGGACTTTTTAATTTTTTTGGAAATATTATACATCCTGGATACAGTGTTTTAAGCTTCAATAACAAAGCGAAAGGATTTTTTTTAGAGGCGAAACCCATTACTATTTTATTTAAAGATGCGGAACTTAACCAAATTGAATTTGCAGGTTCTAAAAGTGAACTTGAATTCAGGGAAAACGAAAACAAACTCGGCAAAATCAATAAGCGCTGGCAAACAGTCTTTGACACACTTGATGCGGTTAGCATTAGAAGTAATGCAAATTTCCAAGAGTTGAGAGATTGGGTATTGCTACCTTACTTTGAGGAAGTAAGAGAAACCTATCTTGACTTTTTTGATAAACATTCGCAATCATTCGTTACTGCTTATTATCTATCGCAAAATGTAATAGAAATGAACCAGGGAGTTTTTCCAACAGATTCTCTGCAGGCTTATTATAACAGATGGAGGGTGCCTGTTAAAAATAGCTGGTATGGAAACAAAATTACCGAGGAACTTGCAAAGAGACAAGTTGCAATGCCCGGAATGGAAGCATTTAGCTTTAACCAGGCTGATATAAATGGTCACACTCTCTCGCTATCTTCTTTTCGTGGAAAATATGTTTTACTTGATTTCTGGGGTAGCTGGTGCGTTCCCTGCAGAAAAGGCAATCCTCATTTAAAAGAACTTTATTATCAATATAAAGACAAAGGCTTTGACATAATTGGTATTGCCAAAGATGATAACACAAAAAATGCGTGGATAAAAGCAGTAGAAAAAGATGGGCTTCCCTGGCATCAGATTTTAGTTGGTGACCTTGACACCAAATACAACGTTACATCATATCCCACAAAAATACTGATTGACAAGCAAGGAAAAATAATTGGGCGCTATGGTGAAGAAGAAACAGAACTTGATAAGCAGCTCAATTTATTTTTTGGCGACAATCATTAGTTGTAGCTATTTAGTTAGTCAGCAACACAACCGTACAACATAAACTATTTACAAATCTAATTTTACCTCCCAATCCCATACAATCTCCTCACATATTCAATCTCCCCTAATTCAGATGCTCTTTGCAGGCTCAGCATTTTGTTTTGCGTATTAAATTCTTTCAGGTCAAAATATTGGGTTTGTATATTGTCTGCAACTGTATTTATTATTTCCAGCCGTTTGGCATCCGTCATTTGTGTTGCATACGCATTCACTACCAAAAAAAGTTGGTCAATGTTTTTCAGGCTTTCATTCATCATACCGGCATAGATAGTAAACATGTAATCCAGTTCTTCCGCCGTGAAATTTTTATCCTGCCGGAACAGGTTCCAGGCATCTTTGTACTCATTAACCATTGCCACCTGCTGCTCAATAATATCTTTAACTCTCTTGTAATTTGCAATAGCAGATTTTACTTTCCATAATTCCTGAAAATAATCCTCATACAGTTTCTTTTGCTTTTGTACCCAATCCTTTATTTCATTCAGCTTTAACTGGCTCATTTTATTCTCCAGGGTCTTTTGGGCATTCTGCAGCCAGATAGTTTTATTCTGCAACCGCTGAATTTTAAGGTCAGCGGCTTTAATAACTTTTTTTACAGCAGCTTTAATTATATCTGCAATGGGAATTTGCCCCTGCGTTTTTTGTATTGGCAAAAACATACAGCACATCCCCATACACACAGTCGCCAATATTGGTTTCATAGTTTGTTATTTTATTTTGATGAATTGATTTGGTCCGTCAAAGAGCAGTTTTTTCTTTGTATCAAAAGTAAAAGCATCCAGGGTTTCACTTTCCTGCAATGCTTTTGAAGATGCATCAAATACGGCACTTGTTTCTGTCACTTTGTATTCTGGCTCTATGGGCTTTCCATCCAGCACCCTGTCGTACCGCCAATGGC
>CAZDHQ010000207.1:3041-7200 GCA_964505135.1 uncultured Ferruginibacter sp. | reverse complement strand
TTAATCAATCCATTAAAATTCCGCTCACTGCAAACAATTTTGCCCAGCGCAATGCAACCGCTGCCGATGAAGTGCTGGTTCCGGTTTATTACACCGTAAAAGAAAAAGAAGGCTTATACCGGGTGAGTACCAATTTTAATAAAGTGCCCTTAGAAACACTAAAGCAATGGAATAACTTAAAAAGTGATGCTGTTAGTAATGGTACCAAACTGATTGTTGGTTATTTAAAAGTAAAAAAAGAATTATCGCCGCTGGCGAGAATGGCAAAGGCTGTACCTGCAACCAACACAGTAGCTGCCGCTGCATCAAAACCCGATGTTTCAAATGAAACATTGCCTGTTACAAAAAATCCGGAGGCAACAACCAAAGAACCAGAAACGAAACCTGCTGTTGCTGTGGTAAAAAAGGATCCACCTGTAACAAAGCCAGCAGAAACAACAAGACCTACAGCTACGGTGAGAACAGCAAAGAATTTCAATGGTGGTTTTTTTAAATCTGAATTTGAAAGACAAGCAAAGAACGCATCCACAGCCAACGAAAATGGCACTGGCGCTATATTTAAAAGCACCAGTGGCTGGGACGATGGTAAATATTACTGCCTGCACAATACAGCAGCACCAGGCACCATTGTAAAAGTGAGTAATACAGCAACAGGAAAAAGCATTTATGCAAAAGTGCTTGATTTAATTCCTGATATTACGCAAAACAATGGTGTGCTGATCAGGCTAAGCAATGCTGCAGCAGCAGAACTGGGTGTGGGTGAAACTAAGTTTGATTGCACTGTTAGTTATTCTAAATAAGATTTTCGTTCATCAAAAACGGCAGGTTTATCAAAGCCTGCCGTTTTTTTATCGTCTTTTTCCTTTACAAAAAAGGGTAAAAACACCTTCCAAAAGCAGTGGTCAAATTTTATTTTTACTGTAAATATTTCAAATGTTACGCCATTGCTGCTCTTTGCTTATCATATTGTTATTACTGCTTACAAGTTGCAATCAACATCCAGCATCATCAACTAAACCTTTAGAACCAAGGCCTATTGGTTTTGATGAAGATGAAATTTCCAGGATGAGAGAAAAATATATAGAGTTGAGCCATACCGCTCCACCGGGAACAGACTGGCGTAGGATTGAGGCAGCCAACGTAGAGAGAAATATTGTTTTAAAAAAATCAAGAAGACTGTTAGGCAAAACCAATGCCTTAGCTGCTGAAACATTTGCCAATAGCCGACTCAGCGGTACCTGGAGTGAGCGTGGCAGCGATAACCAGGCAGGCAGCATCATTGGCTGTGATTATGATTCTGTTGCCAATAGCTTATACGTAATCTCAGCAGGCGGCTCTATTTGGAAGAACAATGGCCTTGTTACAAATAGCTGGACGCTTGTAAACGACAATTATATTTTCAGAAACAATTTCATTAAAGTGATCAACCGCATTGGTGGTGGTACAAGAATCATTACACAAATTAATGAACAAGTTTCTTACTCGGATGATGGTGGCACCAGCTTCACGCCTGCTGCACTTAGCCTTCCTGTGGAGTGGAGTGCCAACGGCGTAAGGCAGATAGTGCATGTGAAAGGTACATCTACGGTTTACCTGCTTTGTTTTATGTGGGATGAAGTGAGTTGGTCTGCAAGGGTGGCATTATATCGTTCTACTAATGAGGGCGCATCTTTTAGCCGCATTTATACTTTTAATCATGGCAATGATACAATGGTTAAAATGATAACCCCTTACAACAGCAATGAGGTTTACCTGCTGGATGCACAGAGCAGTGCCGGCAATCTGCAATTCTCCCAATTAAGCGGCACTACACCCACACTTATTAATTCAGTAGCACAGCCACAGTCCATCACAAGCGATTTGCAATTTGCAGGAACAGCAGTGGCAGGTGCACTTACTTTCTACATGCTGATTAATAATCAAACTGTTTTTAGCACTACCAATAAAGGAGCAGGCTGGTCAGTAAAAGGAACACTGCCGCAGTCTGCATGGGGCAGGCTGGACGTATCCAATAATGATCCTTTAAAAGTATTCAGCGGTGGCGTAGAAGCAATGAGAAGTTATAACAGCGGCACCAGTTGGACGGTGGTGAATGGTTGGGGTGAATATTATGGTAATATAACAGGTAAACTGCATGCTGATATTATGAATATAGTGCACTATAGAAAAACAGATGGAACTTCCTTTGCGATTGTGAACAACCATGGTGGCGTAGCTATCAGCTATAATGAATTAACATCTACCAGCAACTTAACGATAGCCGGTTTACACAGTGCTCAATACTATGACATACTAACGGCAATGGATAACCCAAATATTATTTATGCCGGTGCGCAGGACCAGGGCTTGCAAAGAACTACAACTGCTCTTACACCAGGCTTGCTAAGTTTTAACCAAAACCTGAGCGGTGATTTCGGCTATCTTTTATTAACGGATATCTACCAGACTTTGTGGGCACAATATCCCGGCGGAAGCTATTATCTTTTTGACAATGCTACCGGCAGTTACATGACCAACTGGGCCATGCCCGGAACACAAAAACCCAATTACGGATGGATGCTTCCTGCAAAGAATACTTACAATGTAGTATCTGATACCATTTTAATGGCCGGAGGTAATATTACCGGCGGCAGTGGTTCCTATCTATGCCGCGTAAAAATCAATCATACAGCACCTTATACAGTGTCCACGTCACAATACAACTACGATTTTAGATCGCATTCAAATAATGCATCTTCTGGAATTTCAGCATTAGAAAGCTGCCCTGCCCAACCTGAAAAATTATATGTTGCTACAGAAGATGGTACTTTCTTTTATAGCAATGATGCAGGCAGCAGTTGGAACAAATCAACTACATTTTCAGTAGGCGGTGGCTGGTATTTGTATGGAGCTACTATTTTGTCATCAAGGCTAACCAAAAACCTTGTGTGGTACGGAGGATCAGGCTATGGAGGCGCTTCTATTTTTAAATCAACAGATGGTGGCGTGAGTTTTACACCGATGAGCAATGGCTTACCGCAAACACTGGTACATGAAATAGTAGCCAATCTTACAGAGAGTATGTTGTTTGCCGCTACAGATGCCGGGCCTTATGTTTATATAGCTGATGATGATACCTGGTATCCTATGATAGGTGCAGATAATCCCATTCAAAACTATACTGCTGTTGAATACATCAGTGCCAGCAATACAGTACGTTTTGCAAGTTTTGGAAGAGGGATTTTTGACTTTTCTATTTCTGAACCCGTTACTTATTATTTTTTTGGCAATGGCAACTGGAATAATGAAAATAACTGGGTGAACCAATTAATGCCGCCAACTATTTTGAGCGGTAAGCATGAAATTTACATCAATCCCAATGGAGAATGTATTCTTAACATCAATCAAACGGTAAGCAATGGCGCCAAGGTTACTGTGGCAAAAGATAAGAAACTAACCATAACGGGTAGCCTAACGAAAAAATAAATTAAGAAACTTGCACATCATCATTTACCACCGCATTGGTTTCCACTGTGGTGCCCTGTTGATCATCTGCGTTGTGTTTAAAAAACTTCTTCTGAAAAATAAGAATGGTGATTACACCAATAGAAATAGAAGCATCTGCAATGTTGAATATAGGCCTAAAGAATTCAAAATCTTCACCACCCCATACCGGAACCCATTGGGGAAAATGTGCATCCCGGATGATTGGGAAGTAAAGCATATCTACCACTTTTCCATGCAGAAATCCTGCATAGCCCTGCTTAGGAAATATTTGAGCCACATGCATACTTCCATAAACACTTTGCTCGAAGATCATCCCGTAAAACATGCTGTCAATTAAATTACCCAATGCACCCGCAAAAATCAACCCGGCACAAACAATAAAGCCCCAATGATATTTTTTTTGAATAATGCTTTTCAAATACCAAACACCAAAAATCACCGCACCTAAACGAAAGAGGGTGAGCAGCATCTTGCCACCATCGCCGCCAAATTTCCAACCGTAAGCCATGCCTTCATTTTCTACAAAATGCAGGCGAAACCATTCACCTATCACATTGTGGTGCTCATTGATGTAAAAATGAGTTTTGATGTAAATCTTTAATGCCTGGTCTGCCAGCACTACAATCAGAATCAGAAGTATAAGGTTTCTTGCTTTCATAATTTGCGGGCAAAG
>CAZDHQ010000207.1:0-3031 GCA_964505135.1 uncultured Ferruginibacter sp. | reverse complement strand
TGTGAAAAGTTTAGGAATTTGAAGATTACAGAGCGTTAAGCGGTTACAAGTTTAGAGGGTTAAGCCATGGTTACTATTCTTCGTAATAGACTCTTTTTACCCTTTGGGAAATGCCGGCGAGTATTTCGTATGCAATGGTACCGGCCCATTTGCTTACGGTAGATACAGGTAAATTGCTGCCAAATACAATCACTTCATCACCTTCTTTTGCATCAATACCTGTAATATCCAGCATTGTCATATCCATACAGATATTGCCAATCACGGGAACCAATTCGCCCTTTAACAACATCTTTCCAACGCCATTACCTAACACCCTCGGATAACCATCTGCATAGCCAATACGAACAGTAGCAATCACAGCATCCCGTTGAACAATCCCTGCCCGGTTATAACCAACTGACTCACCTGCTTTAATTTCTCTTACCTGTGCTATCGTGGTTTTTAAGGTGGTAACATTCTCTAGTTTTTGCTGCATGGCCTCAAAACTATCTACCCCATATAAACCAATACCGAGCCTCACCATATCCAACTGCAAAGCCGCATGCCGCATAATGCCTGAAGTATTGCTTATGTGTCTAATGAATGTGTAGTTAACAGTTTCCTTTATTTGATTGCAACAGTTCTCAAAACGAGCGGCCTGCAGGAATGTGAATTCATCATGCGCCGGGCTATCACTTGCCACCAAATGAGAAAACACCGTTTGAATTTTTAACCTGGATGAAGACAGTAAAATATTTTTTAATTGCGGCATATCAGGTTCTTCAAACCCAAGCCGGTGCATGCCTGTATCAATCTTGATATGCACAGGATAATTTTCAATACCAGCCTGCTGGAGATACTGATCGAATAAATGCAGAATATTGAAAGAGTATAATTCAGGTTCAAGATTGTATTGCACCATCACATCAAAGGTATTTTCATCAGGACTCATCACCATGATGGGCAGAGTGATGCCACTTCTCCTCAACTCCACTCCTTCATCTGCAAATGCTACAGTTAAATAATCAACTTTATGAAACTGTAAGACATTAGCAATTTCAAAACTACCACTGCCATAGCTGAAAGCCTTTACCATAGCCATTAACTTAACACCTGGACTAAGTAATGCCTGGTATTGTTTCAGGTTATGAGTGATGGCGCTCAGGTTAATTTCCAGTACTGTTTGGTGTACTTTTTCTTCCAGCAAATGACTGATCTGTTCAAATTCAAATACACGTGCACCTTTCAATAAAATGGTTTCATTAAAAAAATGCAATGAATGAAAATGCATTTTAAAATCGGCAACCGAAGAAAAAAATTGGCTATGCTGGATTGCAGTAAAAGCCTGCTGTTGCTTGCTAATTTCAGTTCCAATACCAATAAAGCGATTTATTTTTTTTTGAACCAGCATAGCAGCTACATCCGCATATAACTGCTCACTGCTTTTACCGGTTTGTAAGATATCACTCAATATCAGCGTTTTGTCTGGATGCTGCTGTTGCTGTGAAAGAAAGTCCAGCGCTATACTTAGTGAATTGATATCTGCACTGTAACTATCATTAATTACAGAACAATTATTGATTCCCTTTTTTAATTCGAGCCGCATTTCAACTGTACGCAGCAATTGCATTCGCTCTGCTATCACATTATTTGCAAGGCCAAGATTAATCAGTACGCACCAGCAATTGATTGCATTTTCAATTGACGCCTCATCTGTAAATGGAATGCTAATAGCAATAGACTGTTCTTGTAAAGATGCTGTTATTGTAGTGCCGTTTTTTTGCTTGCCTATAGTTTTTATTTGAAGATGGGCACCATCCCGTTTACCCCAGGTAAATAGTTGCAGTTCATTGTGCTTAATTTTTTTTACAAAATCAATTACCGTCTCATGTAATTCAGGATTATCGCAGCCGCAGATTAATAATTTACAGTGAGTAAACAACTGTAATTTTTCATGGATCTTTTGCCGGGTATTGATAAACCCTTCACTGTGTGCTTCGCCGATGTTAGTGAATACACCAATAGAAGGCAAAATTATGTTCTCCAGTTTCTGCATCTCTCCGGGCCGGGAAATGCCAGCTTCAAAAATGCCCAATGTATGCTGATGATTCAACTGCCAGATGCTGATGGGAACACCGATCTGTGAATTGTAACTTTTAGGACTACGTACAATATTATAATCTGCACTTAGCAACTGGTAAAGCCACTCTTTTACAATTGTTTTTCCATTACTACCGGTGATGCCTATTACGGGAATATCAAATTGCTTTCGGTGATTACTGGCAAGCAACTGCAATGATGCTAGAACATCCTTTACCTGCAAAATATTGGCTTCTGCATATTGATCTGGGGGTAAAACAAAAGACGCATCCACCACAAAACTGCGAACACCTTTTGCATATAACTCATCAATAAAAGCATTCCCCGAACGACGTTCTGTACTTATGGAAAAGAACATGGAAGTATTGGGAAAAAGCAGTTTTCGGCTATCAAGTAAAAGATGCTCAATAATAGTGTCGGCGCCCTTTTTAAGAAGCACCGCATTAGTGAGCCTGGCTATTTCAGAAACAGTGTACACTAATTGTTATGATTAGGTTTCAACATCCTCCGGTGTTCCTTTCTTTTGTACAAAAATGGAATACACAATGGACCCGGAGATGCAAAGCAATATTACGCCAAGAGAAATAAATACCTGCACGTTTTTATCAACCCAATGTTCTGCAAGCATCTTTAATCCAATAAACACCAGCACTATTGCGATCCCTTGCTGTAAGTAATCAAATTTTGATACGGCTCCACGCAACAAGAAGAATAAACTTCTTAAACCGAGCACAGCAAAAATATTAGAAGTGTAAATGACCATTTTGTCTCTTGAGATACCCATCACGGCAGGTATGGAATCGAGAGCAAAAACAAGATCGATGGCTGCCAACAAAACAACTACCACAAACAAGGTTGTATACTTTCTTTTACCATTCTCTTTAACACTGTATTTGCCATCACCATCATGAGGCACCAGGGGTAATAGTTTTTTTAACAAGCGATAGAC
>CAZDHQ010000206.1:0-7203 GCA_964505135.1 uncultured Ferruginibacter sp. | reverse complement strand
CCTATTGTTTTTTTAATCGTGGTGAGTTATTTGTAAAAAGCCTTCATATATCTGAATATAACTACGGCACTTACAATAATCATGAGCCATTGCAGGAAAGAAAATTGCTGCTTACCAAAAGAGAACTAAAAAAACTGGAAGCAAAATCAAAAGAGAAAGGCTACTCTATTATACCGCTCAAAATTTTTCTCACTGATAAGGGCCTTTTTAAAATGGAGATTGGCTTAGGAAAAGGTAAAAAGGCTTACGATAAAAGAGAGACCATTAAAGAAAGAGAAACTGAAAGAGACATTAAGCGGAAGTATGGGATGTGAACGTGAATCGTGAATTGGAGCAATATAGTTTCCGCTTTTGATATTGCCTAATTGCGCCACTTTTTAGTGTTAGATTGCTTTATTCTTTAATTGCTCTTAGTGCATCCTCGTAAGACAATACAACCATTTAACCATGTAGCCATATAAATATTTCCATTCAGCAATCTAGCACTCACTCAAACTAATAGGAATATTCACAGCCAATCCCCCATCTGCAGTTTCTTTGTATTTGCTGTTCATGTCAAGCGCTGTTTCCCACATGGTTTTTATCACGGCATCCAGACTTACTTTAGCAAAGTCCGGCGTACTCTGCAGTGCCAGTTGGCTGGCAGTAATGGCCTTGATTGCGCCCATGGTATTTCTCTCAATGCAGGGAATTTGAACTAAGCCTGCAATGGGATCACAGGTTAATCCCAGATGATGCTCCATAGCAATTTCAGCAGCCATTAATACCTGCCGCTGTGTACCACCCAGGCATTCGGTAAGTGCCGCAGCCGCCATTGCACTGCTTACCCCTATTTCTGCCTGGCAGCCACCCATCGCAGCAGAGATAGTAGCGCCTTTTTTAAAGATGCTGCCTATTTCACTGGCGGTTGCTAAAAACTGTATGATCTTTTCTTCGCTGCTTCCGTTGCAGAAGCAAACGTAGTACTGCAAGACTGCAGGAATCACGCCAGCAGCGCCGTTTGTGGGTGCTGTTACCACACGCCCAAAAGAAGCATTCTCTTCATTCACCGCAAGGGCAAAGCAACTTACCCAATCCAATATATAGGTGAAATGATCACCGCCTGATTTGATTGCCCTGATCCAATCTTCATAATTATTATAGCTGCTGTTCTTCAATAATTTTTTGTTCAAATCATTAGCCCTTCGCTTTACATTCAAACCGCCAGGTAAATATCCCGTGGCATTGCAACCATTATAAATACAATCTTTCATCACCTGCCAAATCCGCAATACCCCCGCTTTTGTTTGTTGTTCCGGCCGCCAAGTGCTTTCATTTTCCATCACTACTTCGCTGATGCTCATACCAGTTTTCATACACCAGTGATGTAGCTCCTGTGCAGTGTTAACTGGAAAGGGAAGCTGTACTTCTTCTTTTGCCTGATCATTTGCCTCTCCTTCTTTTATAACAAAACCACCACCGATTGAATAATATGTTTCGGCTACGCCGTCTCCATTATCAAGATGGACTAAAAAGGTAAGACCATTGGGATGAAACGGCAACGATTCGGTCACCAAAAATTCAATGTCATCTATGGGATTAAAATCTATTTTTCGGCTACCCGCCAGCGTTATACTATTGGCTGTTTTAATTGAACCGATGGTAGCATCAATTGCATTTACGTCAAATGTTTCCGGGTCTTCACCACAGAGGCCCAATTGCACAGCTACATCCGTACCATGTCCCAAGCCTGTTTTAGCCAGGGAGCCATATAGTAATACTTCAACACTGGTTACATGCTCCAGTAAATTGCGCTGCTGTAAGGTTTGTAAGAAAAGCAAAGCCGCTTTCCACGGCCCCAGGGTATGACTGCTTGACGGGCCAACGCCAATCTTAAACATGTCAAATATGGAGATAGCCTCGTGTTGCAACTGGATTTAGTTTGATATACCCAATATCTGGATATCAAATATCAGGTTTGCATTAGGTGGGATAATGCCGGATCCTGAGCTTCCATAACCAAGTGATGGTGGTATGTACAGTGTAATTTTACCACCCGTTCCTATTAATGGTAAGCCCAACTGCCAGCCCTTTACCAATCCTCCCAATGTAAAAGTAGTTCCGCCAGTGTTAGAATCAAACTGTGTATCATCTACCAGTTTACCACGGTACACAACGGTAACGCTGGAACAAACCGTTGGCTTTCTTCCAGTACCTTCGGTTTGAATAGTATAAAAAAATCCGTTGGGATGCTGGATGGCGTTAGTGATACCTTTTGAATCAAGGTAAGATTGTAATGATGCAATTTCAGCAGCACTAGCTGAATCTGTAGGTGCTACGTAAGTGCACTTATAATCGTAAATAGAATTTTTGTTGCAGGCAAACAGCATAATAGTGCCGCAAACAAGAATGACCCCAAAAATTGTTGATACGTGTTTCTTCATTTTTTTAGTTTTCAACTGCAGCATCACCTGCTTTGTTCTTTTTTTGTTTTGCTTTTAGTTCCTTGTATAATTGTTCGTTCATTTCCCATTTATAATGCATGCGGAAGAATGAATAAAATAATGCAATAATCAACATCGCTATTATTGCCGTTAAAAACATTCCCGGCGAAGTACCTGATATTTTCGTATACCAATCGGGCAAAAAAAGCCTAACCACAATCACCAATAATATAATCGGCATACTAAAAATAAGAGCCATTGGCAACCCACCAAGCAGCTTTACCAGAAAGCCACTTTGCCTTTCCCTGTTTTGTTCCCAATAACTGATAAAACTGACCTCCTTTTCACTTAACATGCTGCAAATGTAGCCAATAAAAATATTGGCTGTTTTGCAAATTGCTGAATAATAGGTAGGTTTGTTAAGAACAAAACAAGAATATGTGAAAATAGAACAGTTAATCGTACAGCACCTGTATAATAACAAAAGTGTAACACTCCAGGGCATTGGTACCATCCGTTTAAACCCTTCTGTTGCACTACCTACCGGCAATGAGAAGGATTTTGTAATGCCTGAGAATGCATTTTCTTTTGAATATAACCTAAAGGCCCAGGAAGATCCAGCCTTAATCGATTTTATTGTTCAGCAAACAAGGAAGATTAGACCACTAGCTACTTCAGATATGGAGTCTTATTCCATCCTGGCCAAGCAGTTTTTAAATATTGGCAAACCCCTGATCATCCAGGGTATTGGAACAATTCTCAAAAACCAGGATGGTAATTACGAATTTACACCAGGAAACTTTGTTACACCACGAATTATTGAAGCGCCCAAACCCTTAACAGAAAGAATTGCAGAACCAATTATTGAAGAACATACTTACGAGACGGACGATACCATTCGCTCCTCAAGCAACAAAAAAGGATGGATGTTTTTGTTAGGATTAGTTACTCTAGGATTAATTGGCGGCGGCATATATTACTTTACAACAAAGCAAGAAAGCAGTACAGAACAGGTGGTGCAGCAAGAGCCCTCAACTTTATCTACACAGGAAAGCATTGTGAAAACGGACTCCACTAAAATGGATAGCAGTTCAACAAAAATTGATACAATTAGTCACAACACACCCACAGCAAATGCACCGGTTTCTGCAGATGGCAGCACGTTTAAAATTGCGATCAAACAATACGATAACGAAAAAGCCGTAAAAAGGGCTTACGATAAACTAACGGAATACGGCCATACAGTGAGTATTGTAAAAGTAGATTCAACTACCTATAGGTTGGTGATGTCTTTCAATACTCCACTATCAGACACCACCAGGGCCCGGGATTCTTTAAGAGTATTTTTTGGTGGAAAGCCTTTTGTAGTTACACAATAACAATTCAAAAAAAGTTGAAATAAAATAAAAGCGCCCCATTAAGAGGCGCTTTCATTTTATTATGAGTCTTATAATTATTTTTTCTTACCGCCAGCAGCACTGGTGTCTTTTCTTGCCTTTTGCAATGAATCCATAATCTTCTTTTGGTTATCCTCCATTTTCTTTCTTTCAGCAGCTTCTTCCTGTTCTGCCTGTGCTTGTGTAATTACATCAGAAATCTCTACTTCAAAAAATAAGTTTGCATTTTCTTTAATTGCTTTTCCACGGCCACGGGGTCCATACGCTAATGATGATGGAATATACAAATTAGCTTTAGCACCTTTTTTCAAAACAGAAATACCATCTGTCCAACCTTTGATTACACTGCGGGGATCACCAGGCTTAGCAGCCATGTTTACAGACAATGCTTCAGGATGTCCAAACTTTGGATCTTTGTTTGAATCAAATACTTCACCTCCATCTAATGGTTTGCCGGTGTAGAATACTTTTACCACTTTAGAAGTATCAATTGCATCTCCTTCACCAGGGTTTAAGATTTGAACATAAGTTCCAGCCGGAGCTTTAACCGCCTGGATATTATTCTTCTTAAGATATTCGGTAATGGCTTTATCATCTTTTTTCAATTGCTCTGCAGATTTGATTGAATCTTTTGCCATCGCAATCTTCATTTGCTCCTGGTAAGCTTTTTCAGCCTCATCTCTTGAAGTGAAAATGTTTACGATTTTATAGTTGGCAATCATGTAAGCACCTTTCTTCATAAATGGAGCGCCCGGACCTTGCTTCATGATACTGTCTGTTAATTGCTTTACTACAATGCTGTCTCCCTTTCTTACTTCTTTAAAAATACTCAGGTACACTGGAGGAAGACTCATAGAATCAAGTGGCAGAATTTGATTACCTGCATCTTTGGAAGTAAATAACAAAGAATCTTTACCATTCCCCTTATAATGTTGTTCAAAAGCCAGCTCAAAAAAATTGCCGTACTCAATTTTTTTGCCCTTACCGTCTGAAATAATTTTATATTGAATGCCACCTTCCTTTGCTTTTTTGAATGGCTGTGAACAGCTTGCTAACAACACCATGGCCGCAGCAACTAGATAAAAAGAGTTCTTCATTTGTAGTTTTTATTATTTAAAATTGATAATTGCTTAGTTGATCCCGGTTCTCTTTCATGGCTGTGATAAACTTAGCCACCACTTCTTCCAGCGGTTCTTTGTTTTGTCCACCCGCCGCATTAAAATGCCCGCCACCATTAAAATATTTTCTTGCAAAGGTATTTACGTCAAATCCATCTTTACTTCTAAACGAGCTTTTCCGCTCTTCTCCCCTGTCTATAATAATGGCAGCTAATTTTATGCCTTTGATGCTTAAAGGATAGTTTACCAAACCTTCTGTATCACCAGTAATAATATTATACTTAATTAGATCGCTTTGCGGAATGGCAATCAGTGCTGTATTGTATTCGTAAAAAACTTCCATCCGGTTCATCAATACATTGCCGATAAAACGAAAACGATTTTCTAAAAAGTTATCGTAGATGTTCTCATGAATCTGGCTATGATTTAAACCGCTCTCTTTTAGTCTTGCCACCATCTTGTGTACACTGGCTGTGGTGGATGGAAATCTAAATGATCCTGTATCTGTCATCACACCCGTATATAGACATTCCGCCACATGCATGTTGATCTTATCGTCAAACCCGGAAGCTTCAATAAAATCATACACCATTTCACTGGTACTACTTTTGCTGGTATCACTTACTCCAAATGCAAATTTTTCTACCTGTGGCTCCTGGTGATGATCAATTAATATTCTTTGAGCAGAAATAGAAGACAGTTTTGCTTCCATTCTTTTGGTACGGCTAAGTGTATTAAAGTCAAGACAAAAAACTAATTCTGCTTCATTTAAAATTTTATCCGCTGCTGCATGATGGGCTTCATAGTCAAGTACTTTTTTTACAGCAGGCATCCAGTCTAAAAAGTCTGCCCAGTTGGTAGGAGAAATTACCGTAACAGTATGACCAAGCTGTATTAAAAAATGATACAAACCAAGTGAAGAGCCCATTGCATCGCCATCAGGCTTTTGGTGCATCGTAATTACGATCTTTTTAGGATCATTCAGCAGTGTATATAGTTCGTTGATTGGCTGCATAAAGCGGCGCAAAAGTAATGGTTAGTTTCCAGTTTGGGTTGTATACCTGCCATAATTTTACTAATTGAGGCTAATTTGACTGGTTTATAAATCTTAAAGCCGCTATCTTTGCGGCCAAATAAAGAATATATGAGTAACAGAACATTCACAATGATTAAGCCGGACGCTACGGAGAAGGGACATACCGGTGCTATTTTGGAAAAGATCAACGCAGCAGGTTTTCGCATTGTTGCTATGAAAATGGTTCATCTTTCTGCTGCTAAAGCAGGTGAATTTTATGCCGTACATAAAGAAAGACCTTTTTACGGAGAATTGGTTGAATTTATGAGCCGTGGTCCGATCACTGCTGCTATCCTTGAGAAAGAAAATGCAGTAGAAGATTTTAGAAAACTGATTGGTGCTACTAATCCTGCACAAGCTGCTGAAGGAACCATTCGTAAATTATATGCAGCATCTGTTGGCGAAAATGCTATTCATGGAAGTGACAGCGATGAGAATGCAAAAATTGAAGGCGATTTCTTCTTTAGCAAACTGGAACAATTCTAAGATGCGTTCGCATTAAAATATCTTGAAGCCGTTGCCAATGCAGCGGCTTTATTTTTGATAAAAATCAATAATTCTATACCGCAGGCAAAATAGGTTATTCGTTCACGTTATTGCGATAACTTCGCCGGCATTAACATCAATTTCTTTTACAATGTTTCCAACTATCAAACCATCTTCCACTGCCGCATGGCAATCTCTGCAGCAGCATCATGCAGCGATGAAAGAAGTGAAAATGAAAGACCTGTTTGCTGCTGACAACAATCGTTTTAATAAATTCTCTACTACCCTTTCAGATATTGTTTTTGATTACTCAAAGAACATCATTACAGATCAAACGGTTTCGTTACTGATACAATTGGCCAATGAATGTGAATTGCCTGCTGCTATCAAAGCAATGTTTGATGGAGAGAAAATCAATGTAACAGAGAACAGATCAGTATTGCATACAGCATTAAGAAATTTTTCAGGAAAACCTGTCCTGGTAGATGGAAAAGATGTGATACCGGATGTGCAGCAGGTACTGTCGCAAATGAAAAGTTTTTGCAGTAAAATTCACGGCGGCGAATGGAAAGGATACACAGGTAAGAAGATAAAGTACATTGTAAATATTGGTATTGGGGGAAGCGATCTTGGGCCGGTAATGGTAACAGAAGCATTGAAACCTTACTGGGTGGATGGTATACAAACCTATTTTGTAAGCAATG
>CAZDHQ010000205.1:0-7221 GCA_964505135.1 uncultured Ferruginibacter sp. | reverse complement strand
ATAGAAAAGGATGAAAAAAGAGAGGGACCTACATTGGGAGCTTAACACGTTTAATAAACTCTGAGAACGAAAAAAGAAAATCAAAACTTATTTTTCATCTTTGGCAGACCAACTTTGCGGAGCACTTCGTTAGCCTTATCAACCTTTTCTTGAAACAATGGTAGCTTCTTAAATTTTTCTAAAGACTTATCAATTGTTACAATTGGAGTTTTTTTTCTATTTATATCTTTAATATTCATGTTCTAAATTAAGATTATTTTCTTTTAACTAAAAATGCTTCGTAGTCTACTTCTTTTTCAAACTTTTCCCACTCACCATTTTTAAGTTCAAAGACCTGAAAGTCTTTCTTTACTTCAGTGATATATTTTGTAATTCCTATTCGATATAATCTTGTCCTCGCTTTTGTGCTTCCGGCAGCAAAAATCCAAGCTTCAGGATATTTATCGGTAAACGCATATACTGTAGAAACAACTGTTGCCAACACCATTTCACTGTCTCCATTATTGGAAATTACCATATCATTAATTTGCCCGGTTTTAACATCTTTGTCGCCAAAGGCGAGGTTATACATATCCTTCAAATTCGTTTCACTATATTTCACAAGCTTTGGAATTTGCCCTTTGGGGCCCTGGCTGGTAAACTCAAACACCATTAATGACTTCTCAGCTTTCAGTCGATATTTTGGGAGCCTCATTATAATTTGAAAATTGTACTATATAAAATACTAGGTCTCACCTCTCTCCTTAAAATACCGAATAAGCAGAGATATCATAACGTAAAACTCGAAAATAAAAAGTTTTATTTATTAGGCATTCGATACTGTCACCGCTGATAAACAGGCCCGCCAAACACCGCCGGTTGATAATACGGCAACGCATAATTGCTTTTTTGTACACTTATACTTCCTGAAATGGAAAACGTTCTTTGATCGTTGGTATACATTAGTCCCATCTCGGCTCTTGCTGGTAATAATAATTGATTTTGATTAAAGGCGCCCATGCCTCCATATTTACTAAAGCTGGAGCTTAAAAATGCCTGGTTAAAATTAGCATAAGTAGGCGCTACCTGCACACCGGCAAAAGCAAACACATTGTTTGTAATTCTTCTGTTCAATTGTATACCTACTGGCATGGAAGTAAAAAATGCATTACCGCCTTTGAAAAAACTGTAGCCTGTGTTCAAACCTGCATATTTGGTAATGAACCAGTTTTTAGTTTTAGTTGCGTCGTTTTGGGAAATAGCCTGGGTGGTAGATTGAAATTTATTACCGCCGGTAGCTGGTAAAACGGATTGAGCATTGATGGTTGCTGAACTTAGCAGCAGCGATGCAATAAATAACTTTCGCATAGGCGTCAATTGTTATACAAATGTAACGATTGGACTTTTAAAAATGTTGCCAGTTACTGATGTTGAATTGTTAATAAGCGCTTATTCCCAATACTAATCTTTTTAAATTAGCAGTAAATAAGGGGCATGACAAAAAAGAAACCTGCACTAAGCTGGGATGGACGCATCTGGATCAAAACCCAGGACGGAAAATTTATTGGTAAAGGAAGGATTGAACTGATGGAAAAGATCAAAGAATATGGTTCCATCCGACAGGCGGCATTGGCCATGCAAATGAGTTATCGCCAGGCATGGCAATTAATTGACGATATGAATACCAAGGCAACCACAGCATTGGTCATTTCTAACCGTGGAGGCAAGGGTGGCGGTAAAGCCACGGTTACACCGGAAGGAGAAAGAATCATTAAACAATTTCACGCCTTTAATAAAAAATTCCAGAAACTACTGCAACAGCCGGTTGCTGATTTTATTTTTTAATATAATCTTCCTCGTTGGTATATTTATACCGTTATTCCTTTCTATGAATAACGACATCATCTACACCAATACCAAACCTGGCTTTTGTAATGAGATCTATCATCATACTGTTTATTTTTTATTGGCCAATGATGTTGGTTGCACAAAATAAAACCAGTATCACCAACAGTAATGATACCACCACTGCTTCCCTGCTGGATGAAGTGGTAGTTACAGCATCAAGAATATCAGAAAAAATTTTACAAAGCCCTGTAAGTATAGAAAAAGCAAACAGTAAATATTTCAAAAATTCCCCTGCCCCCTCTTTTTTTGATGCACTGGAAAATGTAAAAGGTGTTCAAATGATCACGCCAAGTCTTGGATTTAAAGTAATCAACACAAGAGGCTTTGCCAATACCACCAATGTTCGCTTTGCGCAGTTGATTGATGGAATGGATATACAGGCACCACATTTAGGAGCACCTATTGCCAATGCCCTGGGACCAAATGACCTGGATATTGAAAGCGTGGAAATCATTCCAGGTGCTGCATCTGCATTGTATGGCATGAATACGATTAATGGACTGGCAAATTTTATTACCAAAGATCCATTTACCAGCCAGGGTATCGGTATACAGCAAAAAACGGCGATCAATCATATCAACGATGCCAACAGCAAAGCATCTTTATTTTCTGAGACTACGCTTCGCATTGCACATGCATATGCTGATAAATTTGCTTTTAAGATAAATGCAACTTTAAGTAAAGGCAACGACTGGATTGCAGACAATCAAAGCGACCTGAATTCAACAGCCAATATAACTGTGGGACTAACGGGCACCAATAACCCAGCTTTTGATCCAGTGAATGGATATGGCAATGAATCATCTAACAGGAGAACACTGACACTGCAGGGAAAAAATTATGTAATTGCCCGTTCCGGTTATTATGAAAAACAGGTGGCTGATTACTCATTGCATAATTTTAAAGGCGACCTAACGCTGGCGTATAGACTAAATAAAGATGCACAGCTTAGCTACACGTACAAATATGCAAGGCTGGATAATATCTATCAACGTTCAAATCGTTTTCGGTTGGAGAACTATGTGGTGCAACAGCAGGGGCTTACGTTTAAAACAAATATACTCACTGCACATGCATACTGGAACCGGGAGAATACAGGTGAATCTTATAACCTGCGTTCCATGGCAGAAAATATGGACAAGTATTTTAAAACCGATGATGCCTGGTTCAATGATTTTAAAAACAGGTTTAACAGCAGTGTAAATGCTGGCGCTGATGCAGCTACAGCACAAGCACTTGCAAGAGCATTTGCCGACTCAGGAAGGTTAGAACCGGGCAGTAATGCGTGGAATACAGCATTTGACAAATTGAAAAATATTAACAACTGGGACTCTGGCGCAGCACTGAGAGTAAAAGCCAACTTGATCAATGTAGATGCACAACTTAATATAACCGATCAGTTTTTCCCATCTGTAAAAAAGAGTACTGCATTGGATGTGTTGGCTGGAATTGATTTTAGAAGTTACGTAGTGATCCCGGATGGTAACTATTTTATCAATCCTGTAAAAGGAAAGACATATAATAATCTTGTGTACAACAGAACAGGAGGATTTATTACAGCAACCAAACAGCTATTAAAGAATAAAATAAAAATCGGCACTACTTTAAGAATTGATAAGAACGATTATTTTAAAGCCACCTTCAATCCACGTTTCTCCATTGTGTATTCACCGGTAGAAAAACATAATTTCAGGATATCGTATCAAAATGGCTATCGTTTCCCAAGTTTGTTTGAAGGATTCTCCAATGTAAACAGTGGTGGTGTAAAAAGGATTGGTGGCTTAAAAGTAATGTCTGATGCTGTGTTTGAAAACTCCTGGTTGAAATCTTCCATTGATGCATTTAAAGCACAAGTGGTAAAAGATATAAATACCAATGGTATCAGTAAAGACGAAGCAATTAAAAAGAATGCGGGCATGCTGGTGAAAAACACTTACACTTACCTGAAACCTGAGTTCATCAAATCTTTTGAAACAGGCTATAAAGGTTTATTCTTAAAATCCCGTTTATATGTAGATGTAGATTTTTATTTTAATAACTACCAATCCTTTATTGCACAGGTAGAAGCCAGCGTAGCAAAAACTAACCAACCAGATTCAATCGCCTTTTATTTGAATGATAACAAGCTGCAGGATCGCTACCGGCTTTGGACAAATTCTAAAACTACTGTATATAATTATGGTGGCAGTATTGGCTTAAAATATACCTTTCCAAAAGGATTTGTAGTAGGAGCTAATCTTACTTATTCAATGCTTGATAAAAAAACAGGCAATGATGGACTGGAAGATGGCTTCAATACTCCTAAATGGATAACCAATATTTCTCTGTACAATGCTTCACTTGCTAAAGGATTCGGTGCAGGCATCACCTACAAATGGCAAAGCAATTATTACTGGCAATCATTTTTGGTAAATGGCCAGGTACCTGCCTATGGTAATCTTGATGTACAGGCAACTTATCAATTTCCAAAGAATGGCCTCAACATTAAAATGGGAGCAAGTAATGTACTTAACCATTATTACTATTCTTTTTTGGGCGGTCCTTTTATCGGCGGTTTTTATTATGCAACTGCCACATATATTTTTTAAATACTAAAAGGCCTTACCGCTCATCTTATCAAAGTCTTTTATCTTTCACATTGATCATACTAAGGACGCAATACAGTCTGCAGGTCTCGTTATATAAGCAGTAATGAAATCAACAATTACAATCTTAAAAAAATGCTGCACTAGTTACGATGCAGCATTATATTTACGATAGTTGCATACTTAATCATTTTCCTTCTCTTCTTTTTCTACCAGCTCTTCTTCTGTCACAAAATGTTTGTGCCCTTTTTTATCTATCCAGTAATATTCATCGTCTTTATTTACATAAATTTTTTGACCATCAGGACCTTGCCTGTCTTCCACCACTTTATCAACCACAGCAGCATGTCCCTTTGATGCCAGCTCTGCTGTTTTATTACCCGCTATCTTTGCTCCCTTACCAATATCCTTTCCCATTTTCTTTACTGCATCCTTAAATCCAGATTTTTTTGTGCTGTCCTGTGCATACAATTTCACGGTGAAAAACAACAATGACAGTATAAATAATTTTTTACCCATAGTATTTTTGATAATGTACTGCAAAATAATCAGCATTCGTCAATCATAAATTAAACCGAACAATAATTAACGAAACTGAAACAAGGCCCTGAATTTATTACCGTGTAATTAAAAGTCTCCAGATACCTGTCAAAGCAATCATCACATGAGATAACAAAGCTGACAGGCAATCAGCTATCGCTTGACTTGAATTAACTTTCTCACTTTTCTGCAAATAGAAATTGCTGCACTGTAAGCATAATAAAATAATGAGATGCTTTGCAGTTATAAACACGCTCATCCTGATATATTTCAAAACTTTCCTGTTAGGCTATTAGTAACCGTTAGGAGCGCTTATATTAAAAATAATTACACTAAGCAAGATTCATTCATACATATATACCATAAAGACCTACCCTATTTAGGGTATTTTTTAAAAAAAGATGAGAGTTCCTCCATTCCATTGAGAGGCGGATATTATTTGTAATTATCTTGCCATATAACGATTGCGATTCTCATCTTTTTTATTCACCAAAAAATAATCTTTTTCATGAAGTTAAAAGTTCTACTATTTCTATGTCTTACGGCAATACCGTGGCTCGTTAGAAGCCAGGTTAAAATTGGAGGGGTAGGCACACCCAATCCAAGTGCAGTTCTTGAATTGGAGAGTGCTTCAAAAGGATTACTAACGCCAAGGCTTACACTAGCACAACGTAACAGCATTGCTTCACCAGCCGCAGGCTTACTGATCTATCAAACAGATAATACACCGGGGTTTTATTATTACACTGGTTCCATTTGGTCTCCGGTATCTGGCGCATCCAGTGATTTAATTCTGCCATTTATAAAATCGCAGGCTGAAGTTTCTAATCCTTTATTGCAGCTTACAAACACAGCTACTTCAGGAACCGAAGGAGCCATACAGGGTATCATTAATACCACAGATGCAAGCGCTACAGCAATAAAGGGAATTATATCCTCCACTGCACCTGGCGGATTTTCAACCGCAGTTCGTGGTATCAACAATGGCACAGGCGGGCTTGGTATAGGCGTATGGGGGAGCCAGGGCGGAAGCGGCTGGGGCGTATATGGTGTTACACCTAATGGCATTGGCGTTTATGGAAATGCTTCTACCTCCGGCTATGGTGTATATGCCAATAGCAATTCAGGAACAGGACTTAATGCTACCAGTACCAATGGGATCGCTGCAAATATCTCTAACTATAATAATGCAAATAACAATACGGTTATTACTGCAAGTAATGTTGGGAATGGCACCGTAGTAAATGTTTCCACCACGGGTAGTGGCAGCGGCATAGTGAGTTCTGCGGGTGCTGGCTTTGGAATACAAGGCATTACCTCACAACAAACATCTGCAGGTATAGTAGGTGATAATAATGGAGCGGGGGAAGCCATAGTGGGGCGAACTACTTCTGATATTGCAGGTGCTGTAGTAGGCCGTAATGATGGCGGAGGTTATGGTGTTCGTGGCTTTATAGCCACCAGTACGGCATCAACCGGTATTGGTGTTTTTGGGCAGGTAGGGTTAAACAACAGTACTGGCAGGGCAGGCCGTTTTGAAAATAATAATACAAGCAATATCGATGCAAATACGGTAGAAGTTTATAGCAACGGCAATGGAAATATTCCTGACAATAGCAAAGGAAATGCTGCATCATTTTTAGTTGACAATACAAATAGTGTAGCCGCTGCCGTTAGAGGTGAAGTAAAAACCATATTTGGAAATTTTGGTGCAGCAGGCATTTTTGGGCTTTCATCAGGCACGGGCGGATTTGCAGGCTTATTCCATGCATCCAATCCTAATGGCAATGGGTCGGCTTTAGTATCCATAGCAGATGGAAATGGCAATGCGATCACTGCCAATGCAAGCAAAAATGGGAATGCAGTAGAGGCAAATATTGATGGCGACGGTAATGCACTGTATGCATGGGTTCCTTCTTATGCTACCGGCAGGGCCGCACGATTTAACAATTATAATTCATCCAACACATCTGATGTAATTACGGCTACTACCGTTGGTAACGGCATCGCAGGTAACTTTAAAACAGACAATAACTATGGCATCTCCCCTGCCGTGAAAGGTGAAGTGAATTCTATTTTTGCAAATTTTGGTACTGCAGGTGTGTATGGGCTTTCATCAGGAACTGGCGGATATGCCGGCCTGTTTTACGCTTCCGATCCTTCAGGAAACGGACCGGCTTTACTCTCTCTTGCTGAGGGTAATGGCAAT
>CAZDHQ010000204.1:0-7255 GCA_964505135.1 uncultured Ferruginibacter sp. | reverse complement strand
GATGCACTGGGTGGTCTGCCGCCGGTGCTCTACCGGCAAAACAGAGAAGTATTAATCCCCTGTTTTGCTGATGGGCTCCGTCACGCTTAGGCTACGCCTTCGCTTCACTGCACCCATCAGCAAAACAATATGCAATGAAAAAAAGTCTACTTTTAAAGTGTACTCAAAATGGGATGGCTTCAGAGCTTTATATGCAAAGTGATTTACTTTTTCAATACAGTGTCTAACTATTAATTCTTCAAATGTATCAGGGCAATAAAATGGCCCAATTTCCTTTGTCGCAATATCAGCGTGAATTGGTAGGTTGTCACTAACTTTATTTGCCCAAATTTTTACATTTGATCCTTCGTACTCAATTTCATCCATATTAACCATATTTCAAATTATATAATGTAGACAGTATTTAGTTTTTGGTACAACACGATGACACCAAACTCGCAACAACCCAACTAAGATACAGTCTATTTAGGAAAGTTGATATAGACACGACTATCATAAATTGTTCAAGATTAGGCTTTTGTCATAGCTTTTTCGCTCCTTCTTTCCATGCAGAACTATTGCCTCCGTTCGTCCAACAACGCACCGCAGTCCAGCAAGCTTCCGATATGCTGCAAGTACCTTACTCGACGCTTGCCACGGTCTGCTTCCCTCAAAGCTCATTCCAGCAAAAAATCTGCTTTCAGTCATTCACTGCAAGGATGATGAAACAGATGTAAAATGAATTGCAAAGAACCGGCATAGTACATCAGTCCTATTTCTTTCCGCTTTCGGCAAATAAGCCAGGAGAACTATGCCGGACAATGATATTGGTCATTGAGATTGTCTCGTGCCTCGGCAAACACAATTTCAGCTCACTTAAGAGAGTATAAACTTATGGCAATGAACTAAAAGACAATTAAATTCGAGTAAATAATAGTTATAGATTTGGTGAAACAAGAACTAGATATAGCGTCAATTTAACACTATTGCAGGGATATAAGAAATGTGATACTTTTTTTAAAGGATAAGTCTTTCCAATTCAAAGATTTTTCCAATGGCTGTTGCAGGGACACTTCTCTAATTTTAAGTCTATACCTAAAGGAAAACGGCATTTCTGATATTACCTATTGCAGCAAAGATTTTAACCCTGTATTGTCAAGCCACGCATGGCTGGAGTATAAAGGCTTTATTGTTGATCTCACAGCAGACTGCTTAAGCCAAGCTTGACTTTATTTTTCATGACCTCTGTTTTCAGCTATCATCGAAAAATTTTGAAATATTCAATGTAGGAGAGCTTATATAGCTTGAGCAAAAGCAACCAAAATTACTCAGGAAAGTTCCAAATTTAAAAACATCAATTTAGCGTAATCAAGCAAAATAATAGGAATTTAAAACTGTATATCGAGTTGCAAAGGGCAGAAATTGATCTTGAAACTTTATCAAAGACAAGGGATTATTGAAAAGTAGGTTTCTTAAATTCTTATTTACTCAATACAAAGTAATACACAATACAATTAGTTATGAATGTGTCTATAAAAGTTTTTGGTCCCACTAAAGAACTTTACATAATGCTTTTATTTTACTATTGCGTTGATTCTATTTGAGAGAATAATTAGAAAGAGCCATTAGCATTTAATCCTGTTATTCAATAATTTCATGTGTAGATTTTCATGATTTCACGGAGAATCGACTTGATTATAGTATTTATTGTGTTTAAAATATTCGTTTCTTGGGGCAATGACTTAGTTTCTCAACGTGCATTTGCTTTTAGCATAGATAATTACCTAATCAATTTGCTGAGGCCAGTGAGCCAAAAAGATCCATGTATTAAGGTGAACTAAATTATTGGGAAATTTAAACCGAAAATTCCGCTCATGCTCTTTAAGAAAAGTGCAGACTTGAAATGCTATCGATTGCACAATTAGCTTTTTCTAGACAGTTAAATTGAGGGGTAACACAAAAGATCAAATCACCGATACATATTGCGAAGCGATCCGAATTCGCTGATAATAACCACTATTTATGCATTCGTGTGTTTTCCTGTGAAGATTAGAGTTAATTAAATTAATAATTAGTTTGACATTTTTAGCTGGAAAAGTAGTTATTGGAAAGTCAAATCACGAGAATTCCTGTGAAATCACGGAATATAAATAAGCCTAAAACGATTCTCTCATTCTTGATGATAACCTTGGCGAATTAGCAAAAAAAAAATTGTCAAAATTGTGAATTCTATTGTCAAATGTCTGCTTAATGCAAAATGATTACACAACTATAACTTTTAATCAATACTATAATATTTGATATACCAACGACCTGTTTCATTCGGAGCTTGGCAAATACAAAATCCTCTAATAAATCTATAAATTAAATGATATTCATTAAGCATAATATTTTTGTTATGGCTGGTAGCTTACTGTATAATAAAAGAACACTTATGTGAGCATACCTTAGGATCACCTCCGGGCGCTTTTATAGCTTGAACGTATGATTTATTGAACTAGGTCATCTCGGAATCAACTCTAATATATTAGCTTCTTATCCCTTTACATCATAGATATTGTATATCCGCAAATCCACTCATGAACTTGCACTTCGCTGCTTGTTTAAAAAATTTAATAAATCATTTCAAAAGTGACAATTCGGCCACCAAGCAAGACATCATCAATGGAAGGAAAAAGAATACTTTCACCATTTTCTTTATAAAAAACTAAATTAAAGACCCACAGTAAATTATTTAACATTGATTTTGATGTAGTGATTGTAAAGTAAATATTGTTTGAAATAGCCAAAATACAGCGCAAGGGATATGGAGTTTAGAATGAGATCAACTAATTTTTCAGTTTTATAAAAAGAATAGAACACTATCAGAGCGAGACGTCTATATTTTCATAGAAGCAAATAAAATATCTTTTAACTACAAACATCAAAAAAACGGCGTAACCTTTATAACGATTAAGTAAATCTGATTGAATATTCCTTTCATAATCATGCCAAACAAAAGGAAGAAGGCCTGCTTTGTGGGATAATCGGAATTATGAAAATTGAGAAAAGTGTTATAATTTAAAACTACTGAATGGATATGTCCGGTGTTGGATCGTGAACACATTTTTGTGATGAATTACTGTGACGGTCTTCAAAACAATTGAACAATATCCTTAAATTAAATGCTTCAGGCATTATTTGACCGATCACGATTCCTGTTAAGACAGAAATTATAACTAAAACCATCGTCGCATTTGATTTTTTGTCATTATCGGGTTTATGCAATAGTCCATCAAGAAAGGTGTCATTATTGAAAGGTGTTATCATGTTTAATAATTTTATATTTTTTAAGTTCAATTTGACGAAAAGCGAAATCAACAAAATAGAATGTATGAATACCCTCCGAGTTAATTTCATGTAAGGCACACATGTTAAGTTTTATTCCAAACTCATTTATATCTGAGCTATTAAGTTCAGTGCCTTTTGCCTGTTGCAGTAGATGAATTAAGTACGTCATTTTTTTATGATGGTCAAACATAAACTTGTAAGGTTCATTTTTTTCAACTCGAAGCTTTGCATTATAATCATCATGACAAGACCGTATACTTCCATCTGGGAGAGTTTCGGTTACGCAAAACTTGCGGGCCTTACTGGCTTGATCCGCTATCGGCCTTTTGCAGCAAAGACATTGTCTGTGTTGAGTATAGGTAAATTGTTGCTGTGTCTCTGGGTTCATACTTACAAGTTTACTGTGAATATTAGGTCGAAATATGTTTCAATCGTGATCGGAAGTGAATTGAAATCTACCACAATTATAAAAAAAATAATTCAGAAGTATGTTTTTTAGTACAAACTTTTTTTTTAAATTGTGCGCAATTAGAATCCATGTTAAGTCGAAAATGTTATGGCAAAAAACGAATCACAAAAAATTTCTTTAGAAACATTAGAGTACAAGGATCTTATTTTTGATAAATCCGTACCGTTAAATGGTTTAAAAGATCATAAAGGCAAACCTTTAACTACTATCATGAAATACTGGAGGAGACATGGCTTAACACCATTTCTTCCTAAAGGTGGCTGGAATCGTATCAGTTTTAGCGACCTGATTTGGCTGCGTATGCTAGATGACATGAGGAGAATTAATTTTCCTATGGAGTTAATGAAGGAAGTATGTAAATATTTTTTTGAAGATGCTTATCGAAACAACCTGCCTAAAGTTAACCTTGAAGAAAGCAAAAGGCAACTGGAAAAGAAACGAATTGCTGGCACACTCCTAGAGCATGAAGAAATTCAACTCAATTGGATAAAGGACGTTCTTCAACATCCACCGCTTTTACACTTATATAAGTTCAGTATTAGTTATCTCACAAATCTCATCGCAAAGGTTGCCAAGTATCGCCAGGAGGGTACCGTCATGATATTTTTTTCGGGGGAAGTGAGAGAGTTTATCGGCGGTGTGTGCGTCAGTCATAGAGATCCTGACATCGACTACTATGCACCCCACATTACGTTATCAATAAACTATTACTTCAAGGAATTTTTGGATGATCAAGCTCTATCAACCATTCTAATGCCAAAGATTTTAAATGATGATGAAATTAAAGTAATTCGGGAGATTCGAAATCGCAATGTAGATACTATCACGATTAGCCTTTCACCAGAAGGAAAACTAAAAAATATCTCAACATCTAAAACGGGGTCAGTTAAGTCGAAAGATCTTCATGAGTTAGTAAGGATTCTTGCAACAGAAAATTATGTCAGTTTAAAAATTGACTCGATGGATGGCAAAACTTTTTCCTTCACAAAAGCAAGGAAGAAAATATAGCAACTAATGACTACTTGAAAAAAGTATATAATGGTTCTGATAACCTCGGGCCAATGGTTCAACCCTTACAGAATTCTGATATCCTCAGGTCTGTGTCGAAGGGTTAGTTATGAAAACAAAACAGAAAAGAAATGAATCGACCTTAGAAGAAATAAAGATATCACAGAAACACAAACAAGAAGTCGCTACACACTTGTTTGCAAATATGTCTGAGCATGAACAGCTCGAAATGCTTGCAGATATTATAGTGGAACTGTGTTTAACAAAAATGACAGAAGCATAGTATTGCTATTGTGAATTATGTAATTAATACTAATTGTAAAACGTTTTATATGCAAAAGAACAGTCTTATAGATGAGAAGCTATTGGAAACAATTATACTCCATAGAAAAAAAGGCATCAAAAAAAATAGAGGCACGGATGCTGTTGTTTATACTAGGGTTAGCAGTCAGGAACAGCAAAGCAATGGTAGTTTAGAAACTCAAAAAAAGCAATGTGAGCAATTTGCAAAATCTCATGGACGAAAAATATGTAAGTTTTTTGGAGACGTATATGAAAGCGCCAAGACTGATGAGAGAAAAGAATTTAAAAAAATGCTGACGTATGTAAAGAGAAATATGAACGTATCTTGGATAATTGTACACAATTATGACCGATTCTCGAGGACTGGCTCATCTGCCGCAAAAGTGAGTGAAGATTTAGGCAAAGAAGGAGTCATGATCAAAGCTGTGATGCAGGATCTTGATTCTTCTTTGCCACATGGACGTATGCAGGAAAATATAGTTCACACTTTCAATAATTTTGACAATCAGTTAAAAAGTCAAAGAACAAAGATTAATACAAGAGAAGTGATGGAAAAAGGGTTTTGGCCGTATGCAGCGCCTAAGGGTTATCTGAACCTTAAACCAAAGCATCAGGCGTGTTATCATGAATATGTTATCACGGAGCAAGGAAGCATTATAAGGCAGGGTTTCAAAATGATACTAAATAGCAAACTAAGTAATGTAGAGATCATAGATCGCCTAAAAGCCAAAGGAGTAACAATTACTGCATCTAATTTTCGTCAAGTGTTTACTAATCCTTTTTACGCCGGATATGTCACAGGCTCTCTTATTCAAGGAAGATTGATAAAAGGAAAGCACCCTGCCCTGATTGATTTGAAAACATTTTTAAAAGTTCAGGCTCGTTTAAACGAGACACCGATAGCGGGAATTCCTAAAGAATCCAAACACGATGAAGTGCCGCTGAAAGTGTTTGCCAAAGATGACCTGACGGGACTACCTTTTACTGGATATCAGACTAAAGGCATTTGGTATTATAAGCTCAAGAAAGCAGATGTGCCAGTAAACGTAAATGCCAAGATTATGAATGATGATTTTGTAATCCTTCTTTCAAGGTTTGAGGTAAAAAACGCAAAAATGCCGTTGTTAAAGAAGCTGTTATTGCAAAAGGTAAAGCAGCAACTGGCACAGAATATTTCGGATACCCAAGTACTGAAGAAAAGATTAACAGAGCGAGAAAATTTTCTCCAAAAAATAGAAGAGAAATTTATTTCGGAACAGATAAACCAGGAAGTCTACAATCGACAAATCACAATTGTAAATAGAGATATTACAGAAATTAGGGAAACCCTGAAATCAGCAGTTACGAACGGTTCGAACCTAGAAATTGTTGTCGCGAAATGTTTGGAAATTTCACAGAGTCTAAGCCAGGCTTGGATTGAACACGATTACGAGAACAAACAGAGGTTACAGCAACTACTCTTTCCAGAAGGAATCTTCTATAATAAGCAAAAAAGGGTGGTTCGAACTCCAAAAATCAACAGTGTATTTGGCCTAATTCCGCAACTGGACGAGCCTTCAGGCGATAAAAAAATAAGCGATTCATCACTGAATCGCTTAAAATTTCCTTCTGTGCCCCCAACTGTACAATTCTCGAACCACTTTATACCGGATTTGACAAGACTTGCCAATCTTATGACCGCATAGGACTGGGCAGGTCTTTATTTTTTAGCTGATAATTAAGTAGTTAAAATAAAACGGAAAAGTCATGAAATTAGATAAAAACTATGCTGAGTTTATTCAGTCATTAAAGAGCCAAATTGTAAATAGCCGGTATGTTGCAGCCAGACTGGCCAACAGGGAACAACTTTTCTTGTATCTCAATACCGGGATAATGATTGCCGAAAAGGTAAAGACCCAGAAATGGGGAGCCAAAGTGCTTGAGCAAATTTCGGCAGACCTGCAAAAAGAACTACCCGGTTTAAAGGGATTCTCACCCGGCAACCTCAAAAAAATAAGGCTGTTTGCTGAGGCATATGCTCCCCATCTGGTATTTGGTTCGACGGTGTCGAACCAATTTGGGCTGGCTGGTACCGGAGAAGGTTTTTCAATTAGTTCGACGGTGTCGAACCTAATAGAAAACAAGGCCTTTTATGAGGCTTTTACTGGTATCAGCTTCTCTCATCAT
>CAZDHQ010000203.1:0-7261 GCA_964505135.1 uncultured Ferruginibacter sp. | reverse complement strand
ATCACATCATCTTTTGTAACCACAAAAAAGTTTGACCTGGGGCATTCCGTTATTTCATCATTGCTATGATACAATACATCATCTGCCCCTTGCTCTTTTATATAAGATTGCAGGTAAATGGCCTGCAGATAATCAATGGTTTTTACATGAGGTAATTGGCGTTGGTACTCATGGGTTATAAGCTTTAATCCATTGGCCATTGTTTTGTTTACAACCAGCGGCGACTGTGTAATCAAGAGGTTAGGTGTGGCAATGCTATATCCATCTTCAGCATATCCCCCAGTGATGGTTATTCTCATACCGGCATTGGCAAACTGATTTTTCTCAATCAATTGTAAAATCATTTGTTCCAATTCTGTTTGTGTAACGGTGCCGGTTAAACGCATGGCTTCTGCAGATCTAAACAAACGCTCAAGATGATCGGTCAAATAAAACGGTTGCTGATTAATAATCTTAAAAAAATCAAATACACCGTACCCCCTTTGTATAGAAAGGTCTGTAACTAAAATTTTCGCATCATTATTTTTTACCAGTTCACCATTTATAATTGAATACATAATTGATACTTTAATACCTAAAAATAAGGACTGCGCTACTGAAATTGTATTTCAGTATTGATGTCTTCCCGGCACTTATTGTTAGAGTTTTCTATGCATTTAATCACCAGGTTAAGATTTAATTATTCCAATATATGGAAATTATTTTCTAATTGGCAGTTTGAAAAAAAGACATATTTTTGAATCGAAAACTATTTGGTACTATGTACCACAATAACCGTAAACCATTAACTATGAAAACTAAACTTCTACCTGCATTGGCGGCACTCTTATTTTTTACAGCCTGTCAAAAAGAATATTCAGTAACAACAACTAAGAAAAAGCAAACTGTATCACAAAACGGATCAGACCAGCCAACACCATCTTATGGATGTGAAACCCTATACATTTCTATGATTGCGGGGCAGTATATTGAGGCAGGGGTAATTGATGTTTTTAACGATGATAAAAATATTTACCTCACGTTCAATACAGCAAATGGATATGTGTTAAAAGAAACGCACCTGTACGTGGGCGACTGTGCAGCTATTCCAGTCAATCAAAAAGGCAATCCCGTACCGGGACAATTTCCTTACAAAAACACCCATGACAATGCGACTACATTTACCTACCAGGTACCTATTTCAGCTATTGGGTTACAACAATGCGGATGCATTGCAGCGCATGCTTCCGTAGTGAAATTAGATGCCAGTGGAAAAGTGATAGATGCTCAAACTGCATGGGGTAAAGGCTCTTTAATAAATCCTAACAACGGTAACTGGGGAATGAAATTTAACTATTGCACCTGTACAGCTGTGTATGGCGACTAAATATTTCGTTTTGCACGACACTGCCGAATTGCATCAATGATGCTTACAAGGCAGTGTCCTTTTAAATAATAATCAAAATTTAGTTATCTATAGACTCATCGACCGGTAATTAACCACACTATTTCTTTTTTTTCTTATACTGCGCAGATAGATCCAAAATTTGAATATTCCTGAAATCTATCGGCTGCCCTTCACTCTGCAAGGCGATAAAGCCTTCTGACAATAATTTACCATCTACTTTTATTTTGGGATCATACCCATTCACTACTCCCCCGCCAATTTGTGGCTTTGAATATTGCAATACCGTATCTCCATTTACAATATGAGTGATAAGACTATCACCCCATACAATAATTTCTCCTGTTACCCACTCTTCAGGCGGATAAGTTTTAGAGGTAGAATTAATGCAATGGCGTTCATCAATTTTTCCATTGAAGATAACATCCGTTCCGGGAGAACACATATTACCGGTGGGTCTTGGTTTGCCATCATCCAGGCCAGCCAATATTTGATATTCTATTGAAATAGGCCAATCCTGTTCTTTAGGCATGGTATGCGGATACTGGGAATGAAACATTACACCGCTATTGCGTATGGTATAAGAAGGTGCATCCGTACGCCAGGCACCTGTGATGCGGTATTCAAATTTTAAATGATAATAAGAATAAGGTTTTTTATAATAGAGATGACCAAACTGTTCATTGAATGTATCATATTGATCGTACCTGATCTTAATGAGACCATCCTCCACACGAAAGGTATTGCCAAAATTCTCACCTGTTTCATGATGATTGATCTTTACTACCCAATCATTGATATCCTTTCCATTAAAAAGCGAAACCCATTTTTCTTTTTTTTGACAGTTTGCTGCCAATGGAAAAATAACTAGCAATAGAAGAAGTGATTTAAAAACTGATTGCATTGAAAAAATTTAAGAGTGAACAAACAAGCGTTGATTAAAGATAGCAGTTTACATAATAACTGCACTTCGATTTTTGAAAGGTCAGATAAAATTGAGAAGCGCTACTTGTTTATCCGATACCTAATTTGCTTATCTTGTTTCAAAATCAAAATCCATCGAATGCTTGGCAAAAAAATTCTTTATTCAATCTTCTTCGTATCGCTTTTCCAGTTTGCAATCACGGAAAATTCCAATGGTCAAATCGTAAACCTGCAGTGTGAACACCTTATTGATCCATTAGGGATTGATGCGACAGCACCAAGATTATCCTGGCAAATGATAGATGCCAGCCAGGGTGCTAAACAAACGGCATGGCAATTATTGGTAGCTACCAACGCAGATGATTTGAAAAAAGATAAGACAAATGCATGGAAAACAGACAAAACAAACAATGACCAGCAACAGGTGATGTATAAAGGCGCACCATTGCAGCCATTTACTAAATATTACTGGATGGTAAAAGTGTGGGACAAAGACGGGAAAGAACTTCACTCGCCGGTGGCTTCTTTTGAAACAGGCATGATGAATGAAAGCAATTGGAAAGGAGCATGGATACAGGATACCCGGGATATCAATTTGAAACCGGCCCCCTATTTTAGAAAGGCATTTGATGTGAGCAAACCAATTGTATCTGCAAGAGCTTATATCGCCGTAGCAGGTTTATATGAGCTTTATATCAATGGAGAAAAAACAGGCAATCATCGCCTTGATCCTATGTACACCAGGTTTGACAGGCGGAACCTTTATGTTACCTATGATGTAACCAAACAACTGCAGCAGGGAAAAAATGCAGTGGGCGTTTTGTTGGGCAATGGCTGGTACAATCACCAAAGTACAGCGGTTTGGTATTTCCATGAAGCACCCTGGCGGGCAAGGCCTTCTTTCTGCTTAAATATAAGAATACAATACGCTGATGGATCAACCGAAACGATTGTAACAGGCAAGGATTGGAAGACTACTTTAAGCCCGGTAATTTTCAACAGCATCTATACGGCCGAACATTACGATGCCAACAAAGAAATTCCGCACTGGAATGAACCATCTTATAATGACAGCGCCTGGCAGGAAGTGATCTATCGTTCAGCGCCATCAAAGCAAATTATTGCGCAGGCTTTACACCCGGTAAGAAATGTGGATACCATCGCATGTGTTTCCATGGAAAAAATAAATGACAGCAGCTATGTTTTCAACCTTGGAAGAAATATTGCAGGCGTAAGCAGCATCAAAATTAAAGGCCTACCGGGAACGGTTATACGCTTAAAGCATGGAGAACGATTAGATAGCGCAGGCAGGGTAGATCAATCAAACCTTGATGTACACTACCGCCCCACAGATGATAAAGATCCATTCCAGACTGACATCTATATGCTGAAAGGCGATGGCAGCGAGGAAACATTCATGCCGCATTTTAATTACAAGGGATTTCAATATATAGAAGTAGCATCCAATAAGGCAATCAATCTCACCAAAGAAAGCGTTACAGGATATTTCATGCATAGTGATGTACCAGCTGTTGGCACTATTACCAGTTCCAGTGCAATGATGAATAAACTTTGGTGGGCTACCAACAATTCTTATCTCAGTAATTTGTTTGGTTATCCAACCGACTGCCCGCAAAGAGAGAAGAATGGCTGGACCGGTGATGCTCAAATAGCAGTGGAGACTGGCTTGTATAATTTTGATGGCATTACTGTGTATGAAAAATGGATGGCCGACCACAGAGATGAGCAACAACCCAATGGCGTATTGCCTTCCATTGTTCCATCAGACGGCTGGGGTTATGAGTGGGGTAACGGCCCCGATTGGACGAGTACGATTGCCATCATCCCATGGAACCTGTATTTATTTTATGGCGACAGCAAAGCGCTGCATGATTGTTACGATAATATCAAAAGGTATGTAGACCATATTGATGAAAACTACCCAACCGGTTTAACCACCTGGGGCCTTGGGGACTGGATACCGGTAAAATCACAATCGCCGGTGGAGCTTACTTCTACTGCCTACTATTATGCGGATGCAACCATTCTTGCCAATGCAGCAAAATTGTTTGGTAAAGAAGAAGATTATGAGAAGTATAAAGCACTTGCTGAAAAAATTAAAACAGCCTTTAATAAAAAATACCTGGATCAAACAAAAGCAATCTATGGAAGCGGCCTGCAAACAGAACTGAGTGTAGCATTGTTTTGGGGCCTGGTGCCTGAAGAAATGAAAAGCAAAGTAGCCGCAAGCCTGGCAAAAAGAGTGGAGGCTGATGGTGTGCAATTGGATGTAGGCTTATTGGGTACCAAAGCTATCTTAAATGCATTAAGTGAAAATGGCTTTGCTGAACTGGCTTACAAGCTGGCGTCAAATGAAAAATATCCATCATGGGGATGGTGGATAGTAAACGGTGCCACCACATTGTACGAGAACTGGCCTATCAATGCAAAGTCTGATATCTCAATGAATCATATCATGTTCGGTGAAATTGGTGCATGGATGTTCAAGGCATTGGGCGGAATTAAACCAGATGCTGCAAAACCGGGCTTTAAGAATACTTTATTGCATCCTTATTTTGTGCAGGGTTTAAATGATTTTACTGCGATACATCAAAGCCCTTATGGTGAAATAAAATCCGAATGGAAAAAGAAAGAAAAAAAAATTATCTACAGCGTTACGATTCCTGCAAACACAACGGCAACGGTTACACTAAATGCTGAACCAAAACAAAACGTGTATCTCGATAAGATAAAACAGCAGGTAATTAACAACAGCATCAATGTAACACTGCAAGCAGGCAGTTACCAGTTTGAAATAAAATAACCGGGAAAACTTGTATTAATTTCTTGTAGCAGTAATGGCTGCATTCAATTATTTTGTAACATCGTAATACAAACCAATTACAATGAAACAAAATCTGCCCCTCTTGTTGCTATTGATATTGCTTTCCCATAGTATTGCTGCACAAACTAAATTCACCAAAGCTGCAGACAGTCTTTATCGTGCCAAAAATTTTGCACAAGCAGCTATTGCCTATCAAACGGCTGCAGATAGCAGCAAATCGAATGGCGTAAAGAAAAGCTGTTTATATAATGCTGCCTGTTGTTATGCTTTGATCAATGATACTTTAAAAGCAGTTTCACTTTTAAATAAAGCCGTGTATCAATTTGGTTATAAATCTACCGGCATGCTGCAGGATGCTGATCTTGTTTCCATTCATAACACCAAAGACTGGAAAAAAATAACAACCTATTTAGACAAGCAGCAGAAAAGACTTTCCGATCCTAAAAAGGCACAGTTGATCACCACAGACATTCATAATTTCTGGAAGGCTTACGATGCAGCCCAAAAAGATACTGCCAGGATGCAGGCCATTTTTCAAGAGGAGTATTTTGACAAGGCAAGTCCCGGCTTTGAAGATTATATCGCAACTAAAATTGGTTCCATTGAAAAATTTGTTGCCAATCAAAAAAGTAAACCATTGTTTTATGCCGCCATCAGAAAGAATACGCTTTCCATTGACAAAATGAAAGCCAGTATTTCCAACCTCTTTTTGAAATTTAAAAAACTATATGCTGCCGCAATATTCCCGGATATTTATTTTGTGATTGGCCGCTTTAATTCTGCAGGTACGGTTTCAGATAATGGCTTATTGTTAGGGGTTGACCAGATTTCAAAAAGCGATGATATACCACTGCAGGAGTTGAATCTTTGGGAAAGCAAGGGCATCAGGAAAGTAAAAGAACTGCCGATTATTATTGCACACGAACTGATCCATTCACAACAAAATAGCATGCGGCAGGATACTACTTTGATTTCTTATGCCATACAGGAAGGGATGGCAGATTTTTTTGCAGAGCTACTCACGGGTGTGAACCCCAGCCAGCGCCAATATGATTTTGCAAAAAACAAAAAGAAAAAAATATGGAATGATTTTGCTGCTGAAATGTACCTAAACCGATACGATAACTGGATTGCCAACGGTGACCAGGAAACACCGGACCATCCCTCTGATTTAGGCTATTATATCGGTTATGAAATTTGCAAATCTTACTACAAAGAAATGCCGGATAAAAAACAAGCGATCATTGATATGTTTCATATCAGCGACTATAAAGAATTTTTAAAGAAGAGTAAATATGAAGAGAAGATGAATGCGCTTCCTTAAACCTTTATTTAAGCAACAGTATGGTTCCCTTTCGGTTAACGATTCTTCCTGCTGGTGATTTTAATGAAACGTAATACACATAAGTACCTGCATCCTGCGGATTGCCTTTTATGGTACCGTCCCAGCCCTCAGCCGCATTCTTTGTGTAGAAAACCCGGTAGCCATTCCTGTTATAAATACTAAAGGCAAGCAGTTGATAACTGCTGATCACAGGGGGATAATAAACATCATTCAGCCCGTCTGCATTAGGCGTAAAAGCGTTGGGTGCAAATATATCTTTGTACACTTTCACCGTCACCTGGTCACTGCTGCTGCCACAGCCAACGTTAGAGTTTACACGAAGCGTATATGTTGTTTCTCCTGTTGGTGAAGCCAAAGGAGTGGCCGTATTTGTGTTAGCCAGTGCTGTTTGCGGTGTCCATGCATAACTAATATCAGTACCTCTGATGGTTCCGTTTAACAGCACCGTATCTCCTGTTAAAATAGTCTTATCCGGACCTGCATTAGCAAATGCTTTTTTGTAAACATTTAGTTTTACCATAGCAGTGTCTTTACAGCCATAGCTATTGGTAAGTATCACCTGGTACCTGGCTGAATCCTTCGCTATTACCACGGGCCTTGCGATACTGGTATCTGAAAGCCCTGTGGCGGGGCTCCAGGCAAAGCTTCCATTACCACTTGCCTCCAGCGTAACCCTGCTGTCTTCGCATACATTGTATTCCGGGGTAGCCGTTACCGTGGTACCTGGATAAATGCTTACCTGGAAACTATCTGTAACGGTACA
>CAZDHQ010000202.1:0-7268 GCA_964505135.1 uncultured Ferruginibacter sp. | reverse complement strand
ACAGCACTGCCTTTTATGCTAAAGGGCAATTTATTTTAAGAACTGTGTCAATTGCTTTGACGATACAAACTTCTAAAGCCACTGTGCAATCTTTTTGCACAGTAAAAAATTATTTTACCTATTTTTAAAAAAATTCCCTGATGCCTGTAAACCGAAATGCACTCATCCGCTATCGCACCATTGACAAATGCCTGCAAAACCGTCGCCGCAAGTGGACCATCGAAGATCTTATCGAATGCTGCAGCCAGGCCCTGTATGAATACGAAGGCATTGATAAAGACATCAGCCTGCGTACCATTCGCCTTGATTTAAAAGCCATGCGTAGCGATAAACTGGGCTACAATGCACCCATCATCGTTACTGATAAAAAATATTACAATTACGAAGACCCTGATTATTCCATTGCCAATATTCCGCTTACTACACAGGACCTGGGTATACTGCAGGAAGTGTCTCATCTTTTAAAACAGTTCAAAGGCTTTAGCCACTTTAGTGAAGTGAGCGAAATGGTGAATAAACTGGAAGACAAAATCTACAGCGAACAACACCAGCAAAACCCTGTAATTGATTTTGAAAAAAATGAATTGCTTGCAGGTATTGAATGGCTGGATGTTTTGTACAAAGCCATCATTCAGCAAACACCACTCACCATTTTATACCAATCCTTCAAAGCCCGCCAGCCAAGTGAAATTATCTTCTGTACTTATCTCCTTAAAGAATACCGTAACCGCTGGTTTGTACTCGGCATGAAAAAGGAAGGCAAAGAAATTCTTACGCTGGCGCTTGACCGCATGCAAAGCATTGAACCCGCTATTCAGCATAAGTTCATTGCACCCAAAAACTTTGACGCCGCTACTTACTTTAATGACATCATCGGCGTAACTAAAAATATTGGTGACACACCAAAATTGGTTCGCTTTAAAGCCAGCCGCCAGCAGACACCTTACATTATTACTAAACCGCTTCATCCATCCCAACAACTGGAAGAAAAACTTCCCGACGGCGCTATCTTCAGTATTACCGTTATTCCCAACTTTGAACTCGAAAGAGAATTGCTGGGCTTTGGTAATGGCTTAAAAGTTTTGTCGCCGGAAAGTTTAGTCAGGCGCATACGTAAGATCACACAAGACATGTGCGACGCTTATGTTAATTAATTCATCATCACATCTCTCCTAAACCCCATCACTTCAATTCTCTCCTGCTTCACTTCGGCGTCACCAGGATTGGCAATCTCAGCAATGGTCATTGGCTTAGTAATTGTTTGCTGCATTTTCAGATGATCACTTAACCGCTGAGCCTTTTCAATTCCCAATTTTCCAAACTCATACTTTGCTATCAATCTCCCCTTACGCATCAGTGCACTGTCCACCATGGAAAGCGGATGATTAAAAGTGCAGATTACCTGAACGTTTAAAAAGTCTGCCAGTAATCCATCTGAAATATTCAAAAGGTTTGAAACAGATGAGTCATTGCTGATCCGCCTGTCCATAATTATGTTTTCGGCATCTTCAATCACCAGCACACTATTAGAATTATCAATCAGCAAATCCATAAAATCAGGATTCATGAGATTACCAGCTACAGCCGGCGATAAAAACATCACCTTCTTTTTTAACCTGCCGATAAGATATCTCAGGTAAGTTGTTTTGCCTGTTCCAGGAAGCCCATGCAGTAACACGATTCCTTTATCATCTTTCTTCATCAGTCGTTCCTGTATGCGGTTATCTATCTCCTTAAAGTCATCCTCGTAATACAGGCCAAGATTGAGTTTTGTCTTCTTGATCTCCATCGGCTTTAAACCAAGCCCATAACTGTCTTTTGTAATTAGGTTAATCTCAAAATTTTTCTTCTTCTCCCGTCTTTTAAATTTGCTCACCTCTTTCATCAATGTCTCTGCCATGCGATAGTCTTTCTCTGTATGCAATACTTCACAATAACCGTCCCCAAGCTCCACCAGGCAATCATCCTTTAGCAAGATGATAGTAGTGAAATACAGGGACTTTTTCTTTTTCCGATTGTATTTCGAATTTTGAAAAATGCCTGTGATTGCATCTGCATACTCTGCTTTGATATGTTTTAATACCCGTTCAGAATTCACCTGGTCTATCCACGTAATGCACGGCACTTTTTGATATGTATACATATAATAAGCCTTACAATCCAAAAAGCTATTCTGGAAAATGTTGTCAGCATTTATTATTTTTTGTTGACTGTCCATATTTATTTTTTTGAAGCTCCACCAAACCTCCCCAAAGGGGAGGCTTTTAGAGCTTTTTAATTAAAAAGTATTTCAGCGTAATAGAGTCTTCCAAAGTCTCCCCTTGGGGGAGATTTAGAGGGGCCTTATTGCACCACTTTATTTGCACAACATGAACTTGCAAACGCATCCGGCTTAGCCTTGAACGCAAACCCCATCCCCATAATATATCCCATCGCTTCTTTTAAAGCATCATTGCTTTTAAAGTTTGGATTGGTGTTGATGTCAGCATGCACTTCCATATCCACACTGTATTTGCTAAAGATGCTGCACAATGGATAGGCCACTTCGATACTCTTCGCTACTTCGGTTAACATCCGCTGTTTGATACTCATCTTTTGGGTAGTGGTTTCATTGTGTATGTACATGAATCCACCTTTACCCTTCCTGATAAATACTATCACCGTTGCAAACTCAGTTTCCTTCCCTTTCACCTGGCTATCGGCACCAATACAAACCTTCAGTTGATTGCCATCCGCAATTTCCCTTGTCAGTGCTGTTTCAATTTCTTCTGCAATGGGTTGAGTAATTTTTCTTCCGCTCAATGTGCGCCACTGCTGCTGTTCTGTTTCCATTGTTGTTTGTTTTATTTTGTTACAAACTTTTGGTCTTTGTGGCGACATCCTTGTGTCACTCACTTGTACTTTTTGTTTTTCAATTGTTCTTTCTTTTGTGGACGAAACAGGATTCGAACCTGTACGGCTGCGGCTTCAACGCAGTGCTCTACCATTGGAGCTATTCGTCCGTTTTGAGTCCTGTGAAAGATTCGAACTTTCTTCTTTCGATTTGCAATCGAATGCATACGCCATGTCTGCCACCAGGACATTTGCGGAGAGTAGTGGATTCGAACCACTGCACCAGTTACCCGATGATGGTTTAGCAAACCATTACATTAACCGCTATGTTAACTCTCCACTCTTTTGCGGAGAGAAAGAGATTCGAACTCTTGAGGCTGTTACACCCAGTCTGTTTTCAAGACAGCATCCATGACCAACCGGACTCTCTCCATTTGTGTGAGTGATTGGATTCAAACCAATTCAGTTTCGCAACAACAGATTTACAGTCTGCTACGACTCTTCAACTTCGCCGCACTCACAATTTTGATTAAACCGCCGACAGGTACTTCGACTACGCTCAGTATTGCCACTGTCGGGGTTTTTGAGGATGAAGAAAGACTCGAACTTTCAACCATCGGCTTAACAAGCCACCGCTCTGCCATTGAGCTATTCATCCATTTTGTTGTCTTCAACTTCCCCATTCCTTATTTTCCATTTCTCATTTCTTATTCCTGTTGGCCCGGTGAGAATCGAACTCACAACCCCCGAATTAAAAGTTCGGTGCATCTAACCGTTGAGCTACGAACCAATGTTGTGATGACTAAAGGATTTGAACCTTTAACCACTATCGTATCAGGATAGCACTCTTCCAATTGAGTTAAGTCATCCTTGTTGCGGCTTTCAGATTTGAACTGAAATCTTCCACCTTATGAGAGTGGTGTGTTGCCATTACACCAAACCGCATTCTCGTTGGCTTAAAAAGATTCGAACTTTTATCACTGCGTTCGTAGCACAGCATTCTTCCTTTAAACTATAAGCCATCATCGTACGGTTTCCAGCTTTGAACTGGATACTGTTTGCCTATGTTTACCTCTCAGAAAGAGAGGAGGCAAATCATGTTAACATTACACCAAACCGTATTGGTTGACTTCGTCCCGAAAGCTTTCGGGAGAACCCTGTTCTCCACTTTCACAGAGTGACGCTTTACCTCCCGATAGCTATCGGGATAAGCTACAGCCAACATCTAATCTTGCGGTTCGTACGGGAGTTGAACCCATTTCAACAGATCGACAATCTGTAATGTTATCCGTTACACCAACGAACCGTTCGTTTTAACGATGGTATAGAAGACATGCCTAAAGCCTTCGGAAGAACCTGTAGCCTCTCCAATCCAAATGGAGTATCCGGCCAATCGGAATGCTTCTATATTTCGCAGCAGTCAAACAACTGCTGCTGTTTTCATATTGATTGTCTGGTTAAGCTTTTAAAAAGCGGTCCGGCCTTCCGGCACCGCTTGCCCCCTTTTAGTTATTATTTATTACAGGTTCACGGGCAAATCCCACTACCCTTGCTTGATTGATTGCTTCTTTTCTAAAGGCTGCCAATTCTTTTATCACAACTGTTGCCCATGCATATTGCTTTGGTGTAAACAACACATGACAATAGTCTGGTCCCAGTTCAATCATCCTGTCATCATTCAGCACAAAAATGGCTTCGTTAAAAAGCATTTGCTGCTGTGCATGATCAAACCATGCATGCTGGTAAGTATCCATCACCTGGTACTGAAACCTTTCATTGATAAAGGCAAAAGCTTTTGTCACATCCAGTTCACCGATAAAATGCACACAAGGCAACCGGTTGAACTGCCAGGCATAAAATGTTCTTACATCAATAAAATGCCCGTTGAACATTGTGTTCAGCCCTTTTACTTCCTTTCTAAATAGCGTCCACATTGTTTACCTCCTTTTGTTTGTTCCTGTTAATGCAGTCATGTGCATAGCGTTTCTATTTCTTTTTTGCTTTTCTTTTTCATACCACCACTCCATCAGCTTCATCAATATCTTGTACACGCCCATCACTGTCCCTGCACTCATCAATTCGTATTTCATCACTCAAATTTTTACGCATAAAAAAACCGGCTGAGTTATTCAGCCGGTTTCCTGTTGCATACACGATTGATCATGTATGTACATTATCCGGCCTGAATATGTCGTCAATATTTTTACTGCTACTATTATGCATTACTATTCGCTCTGTTTGCGTATGCACACAATATTCCCCTTTCGATCTTAAATCGATTTTTAAATATCCTGTATGTAGTAACCGTTGCAGCATATGGAATAGACGCCAACAAAAAACCCCGCTGATTCAGGCGGGGCTTGTGTTATAGCTAGTTAGTTTTGAAACTTATTTATCAGCATAACATGCCCCAGCATTGGCGTCATAGCCTTTCGGGCTAAAACAGTTTGCCATTTCGATATGTAATTGTATGCGTAGCATGTTTTACTTTTTATAATTATTTTTTGCAATGCAAAGATGAAATTATTTTTTTTAATCAACCAAATTTTTTTTGAAAAAAGTTAAAAATAATTTCGACTTGTTTTACCAATCCTTGAAAATCGAAAGTGTGACTTTTGATTTTCAAGGATGAATTATTTAATCCCGGGAAGGTAATTAGTAAGAAAATCCTTAAGATTACAAACTAAAACACCCTTGTTAGTTTTATAAGAGGGTATATCCGGCACAATAACAAAGTTTCTTTTTGTTTTAAGGTCATCAATACTTTGATAATATCCTTTGGTAACAGAAGGGGCATTATTCAGCTTTACTTCGATACTTGCCAAAGCATGTACTCCTTTTGCCAAAACAATATCACACTCGGCACCCGCCTGGGTACGATAGTAATACATCTGCAATCCCTGGGGCAACAGTTGCTTCACCTGTTCTACTACATATCCTTCCCAGGAATTACCCGCCAGCGGATGACCCCTTAAAGCATGCAGGCTGGTAATATTACTGATATTGTGCAGGAGTCCGCTATCCCTGATATAAACCTTTGGCGCTTTTACCAGCCGCTTTCTTGTATTGATGTGAAAAGCCTGCAACCTGTGAACAAGGTAAGCGCCTTCCAGGTAATCAACATACCGTGTAACTGTAGGCGCTGTAATACCAATGCTTCTTGCTACCATTTCTGCATTCCATACCTGGCCGTGGGTATGAGCAAGCATACTAAGCAGCCGGGCAGTTACACTGGCAGTAAACTCTACACCAAACAAAATACTCAGATCTCTTTCTACATAACTTTTTAAAAAGCCATTCATCCATTCAGTAGCTATTGCCTCACTTCTGCCCAGCAGGGAAGAAGGAAAACCTCCCCTTAACCAATGTTTATTTTTATCAATTTTTTCAGGCAGCTCTAAAATATCCAACGGAGTGAGTTCACGGTAAGCAATACGGCCGGCCAATGATTCACTTACCCCTTTAACCAATTGTGGTGAAGCACTGCCTAATAAAATAAACTGCCCATTTCGGCGATTGCTGTCTATCACTGATCGCAATACAGAAAATAGTTCAGGCATTACCTGCACTTCATCAATAATAATACAGCGGTCTTTGTTATCTGTAAGAAAAGTAAAAGGGTCACTTAATCGTCGTTTATCCAAAGGATTTTCCAGGTCAATATACAATGCCGGCTTTTTAAATGTACCTGCAATTGTTTTGGCTAAAGTTGTTTTGCCCACCTGCCTTGGACCCAATATGCAAACAGCCGGGAAACCTTTTAGCAGCTTTATTATTTCAGTTTGAATTAAACGCTGAACCATGCTGCTAAGGTAAATTACTATCCTTGAAAATCAAAAATTTGATTTTTGATTTTCAAGGATGATAAATAGAGTTAAAAATTAATTCCGCTTATGTTAACAGCTTTAATAAACCAATAACCCAGATCTGTATCTCTTTGAAAATTTACTAACCAGTTACCGGAAAGAGACAGTGTATGTTTACCCATGGTTGCACTAACTATATAACTACCACTTACGTTACTTATATCTCCATCCACTGTACAGTCTGTTTCTTTAATCTCAATAATTTCAAGCTCATCATAAGCTACTTTATAACGGTTAACTATTGTTTTAAAATCTTCTTGTGTAAGTGATGAATGCTGGTTCAATTGCAAATCTTCTTTATGAAAATTGTGGGTCCACTCCAGCGGGTCTTTTTCCAGTATGTAATTAATACACTCTTCTTTTGCAACCCTCGTATTATCATAATAAGGATCTGGATGAAATTCATCGTAGATAAAGCAGCTCATCATACCGGGCAAATTCATGTCGTTCATTTCATGTTCAAATAATTCTTCCATAACAAACCTGTAAAGCTCACGGGTTGAAATATTGGGACTGCACACATCCACACTCACACCATATTGATATAGATAAGCAGCTAGTTCTTTCCAT
>CAZDHQ010000201.1:0-7271 GCA_964505135.1 uncultured Ferruginibacter sp. | reverse complement strand
GAACCGGAGATAGTAAGCGGACTATTAGGTATCAGCAATACACCATCACATCCATAATCAAGGTCCTCAATATCTAAATACTCATAGTTGGAAGGAGTAAACCAATCCAAAACCTGCAATTGAGGCGTTAATTTTATCAGGCTTTCGCTTCTTCCATCTACCATGTTGCTATTATCAGCACTAGTAGTGCCATTTCCTGTCACTACATAGAGATTACCATCATCACCCACCGATACGCCCTGGCCCGCCATCCATATACCACCTGCCCAGCCATTGGGTGTGGTGTTATATGTATATTGCAAATTGAGTGTATTGGCGTTATAACCAAGCAACCATCCATGGTATGGTCCCCAATCGCAGTAAGACGCCGTTGCTATGTAAACAACACCATTGTATAGCAGTAAGGCTGGGCGTTGGTTAGCATATTTTGATTCAAAATTTAAAACGCCGTTCACACTGCCATCTCCGTTTCCATTCACAGACGCTACAATTTTTTTGGGACTTCCGGGCTTGTGCAAACCGGTTGTAATATCCAGGGCATTCAAATAATGTGAAAAATTACCCGATCCATCTATGGTTTTATTAACTACATACAAGGTATTGGATATAGTGTCTATTACTGGCGTTCCTACAATGCCGAAGTTTTTAGTGAAATCACGAAAACTGCCTCCACAAGGGCGTCCATATACGGGGTCCGTAAGATCCGGCACACTGGGTGTTCTTTCTCCCGCAGGATTAAGGTTTATCTGCCATAGGGCCGCTGTGTTAGTAGGATCATCTGCATCAAAAGCGTACACCGTATTGTTTACCGTAGCCACAAAAACCACACTGCCGGTTAAATTATTTATGGTAAGATTTTTTACGATTAATGGCTGTGCATAAACCTGGTCATCTACAGGGATGCTGCCAATTACACCAAAAGCAGGGCTTGCAACATTGGCTGGTGTAAGCACAGTTTCGTTTTTATTCCAGCCACTCCGGTATAAATCATTGTGCTGTGTAACGACTGAAATTTTGTTTTGTGCTGCTACGAAATTAAAAACAACGAGAAGAAAAAGCGTAAATGTTTTGTACATAAGGATGCAGTTAGCGATTGAAGATATAACCTGGCACGGAAGATAAAAAAAAATGCAATAGAATAGATATCTTAGTTTCGTTTTAAATACGACAAAGATGTCTTTAAATTTAGATAGACAACTGTTTGGTAAGAGCGAAAATATTGGTAATGTGTTAAGTAGAGAAGCTGCCAATAACTTGTTGAATGATTGGGTAAAAAACGAGCGATTGAAACTGCACATGAAACAGGTGGCGCATTTGATGAAATGCTGGGCTGCAGAAAAGGAAGGACTGGATGAAGCAGACCAGTGGCGCTGGGAAATGGCTGGCCTGCTGCATGACGCAGACTGGGATCAGTGGCCGGAACAGCATTGTAAAAAAATAATTGAAGAACTGGAAGCAAGAAACATCGATCCGGAAATCATCAGGGCCATTGCCAGCCATGGGCCCAATCATTTTGGAGTGGAGCCTGAAACGAGAATGGATAAAATGCTCTATGCATTTGATGAGCTGAGCGGCTTGACGCATGCATACAGTTTAATGCGTCCCGAGGGTTATGCAGGTATGGAATTGAAAGGAATAAAAAAGCGATTTAAAGAAAAGGGATTTGCGGCTAATGTTAATCGTGAGGAAATACAGGATGCCATGAACAGGGCCGGGCTACAGTTGGAGGAGGTGATGTTTTTTATTATTGAGCGGCAGGGGCAGGTAACTTGATGGTTTTACCATGATGGTTTAAATAAACTTATCAAACCTAGAAACCCATTTAATTCTGCTTTAAGCCATTGTTGATTTTTATCGTTCCAAAACATGATGTAACTTTTGCCATTAGGTTCCAATCTGCCGCAGGCAACATAGGTTGAACCATCACTTTTGTAATCCTGACCATAAAACGATCCGATTAAGGCTCCTTTAAAATAAACGATTTTTTTATACTGGTTAAAGCCAGCAGTATGATAGGCAGTATCTGTCTTGGTAAAGAAATCAGAATTGAAATTATATCTGCTTATACTGGAATCTCCAATGTTGATTTTCCAATAATTATAAAAACTGAATCCCCAATTTCTAAAAATTATCATGCTATCATAATCAAGAAATTTATCTTCAAAAGCTGGTGCGTATAAACTATCAGTTTTAACCAATAATTTATTTATGCCCGATTCAATATTATATATTCTAAACTCCCCTTTGCTGGAAGGCAGTGTATCTTTAACAAGTGTTGAAAACACCATTTCAGAGCTATCTGTTATTAGATTTTTTGGCTTTTGCCAAACTGTTCCGTTTGTCTTTGTTCTAAAATATTTTAAATAAATAAAACTCTCATTGTTTATCCACTTCACGGGAATATGTCCAAAGGCGTGACTGCCTCCATACATTACAGGACCTTCTCCAATATCAGCAACAGCTAGTTTTTTATTTCCCTTTTTGTCTATTACATAGATGCTTCTGTTCTCAAGTTTAGAGTAGTTCACAGAAACCATATTGTTGTAGTCGGGAGAGATAAAACGAATATTATTTTCAAAAGGTCTTCTGAGAATTCTCTTCATTTTACCGGTCTTTATACTGTATCCGTTTAAAACAAAATTATCTCTTGAGCCTTTAGGTGTAAAAAAAATTGTATCGTTTTGCTCTTTTACAAAAGAGCCTGGATCTTGAAGTATAATTTTCTTTTGCTTAAGATCAATTAGCAATCCCATGGTTGTATACAGGTATCGATTCTTTACTATTATATCATTTAGTCCAATAGATAACCTGCTTTCCACCTTGCTGTTTTTGGAAGCAATTCTTGTGATGATCGTATCAATGATTATTTTATTACCATTAAACCAATATGCGGTTATTGATTCTGAGGTTGTAGTGTCGGTATCGTAACGACTATGAAGTAAAGCGATCTGTTCGTTTATTTGAGAGATTGCAGACGATGATATCGTAAAACAGACAAACAGAAGCTTTATATTCTTAAAAATCTGTTTGCTCATAAAGGGCTAAATATTTTTTATCTCTCCCACCAAATCCTGCAGCACCTTCTTTGCATCACCAAAGAGCATACTTGTTTTTGGCTGAAAGAATAAATCATTTTCAATGCCGGCATAACCTGGCTTCATGCTGCGTTTGTTTACGATGGTAGTTTTAGCTTGTTCCACTTCAAGTATTGGCATGCCATAAATAGGAGAGGCCGGGTCTGTTTTAGCAGCAGGGTTTACCACATCATTGGCACCTAATACCAGCACCACATCAGTAGTTTTAAATTCATCATTGGCCTGTTCCATCTCCATCAATTTATCATAGCTTACATCTGCTTCTGCTAATAATACATTCATGTGGCCGGGCATACGACCTGCTACCGGGTGGATGGCGTATTTAACTTCCACTCCTTTTTCTTCCAGTATCTTTTCTAATTCATGACAAACGTGTTGCGCCTGTGCAACTGCCAAACCATACCCTGGGACAATCATCACTTTGTTTGCATAAGACATCACCATGGCTGCATCACTAAGCGTAATTTCTTTATAGCTGCCCTGTTCTTTAGTGCCGCCAGCTGCTTTTGCAGTGCAGCCACCAAATGAACCAATCAATACATTCATCAATGAGCGGTTCATCGCTTTACACATGAGGATGGTGAGCAACGTACCTGCTGCGCCAACAAGTATACCGCCTGTTAGCATCGCTTTATTATCATACAAAAATCCACCACATGCAGCAGCCACTCCTGTAAACGAATTGAGTAAAGAAATTACTACGGGCATATCAGCGCCTCCAATTGGGAGAACGAAGAAGACACCATAGAGAATAGAAAGACCAAGCGTAACATAAAAAAACATTGATAAATTTTCAGGTTGCCATCCAATGATATAGGCTGCAAGCGAAAAAATGATCAGTAATAAAACGATGTTGAAAATATGTTGGCCTTTGAAAGAGAAATCTTTCACCTTGCCGTTTAATTTTCCCCATGCTATTATGGAACCGGCAAAGGAAACAGAACCTATTATAAGCCCTGCCATTATTATTAAGAAGATTGCGGAAAGCGAACCACTAACTTGTATTACTGATGATGCAAATTCACCTTGTGATGGATGTAATGCTTTATTCAAATGATTGAACTCCACAATTGAAATTAGCATAGCACATGCACCTCCCATACCATTAAACAAGCTCACCATTTCCGGCATGGCTGTCATCTTTACTTTCTTTGCTGCCAATGTACCTACTACACCACCAATCAACAAGCCACCAAATATCCATGCGTAGTTGCCCAGCTTATGCCCATCTTCTTCATACAAAAAAATGGTTCCCAGGATGGCAATGGTCATACCTGCTGCTGCAATCAAATTTCCTTTTCTTGCCGTAGCAGGATTAGATAACATTTTTAAACCAAGTATAAATGTTACCGAAGCAACGAGGTAGCAAAGTGTAAGAATATTAATGCCCATCTTTTTTTATTTCACGCCAGGATGCAAAGGAGCAAAGCGGCAAAGTTTTAATTAGTGTAATTCAAATAATTCTTGTTATCCAATCACTTTTTCTTTTTAAACATTTCCAGCATTCTATCAGTTACTACAAACCCTCCCACTACATTGAGCGTACCCAATATCACCGCTAAAAAACCCAATATCAATGCCAGGTAATTATCGCTCTCTGCTTTGCCCATTACTATGATGGCTCCGATAATCACCACGCCATGTATGGCATTGGCGCCACTCATCAGCGGTGTATGCAATACACTTGGTACCCGTCCGATTACTTCTATACCAACAAACACCATCAGGATAACGATGTAAATTATTTGCTGGTTACTATGAATCCATTCTAGCATAAACAAGTTTTTAGATTAATGCTTTTACTCTTTCGTTTGTAATCTCACCTGCCGTTGCAATGCAGGTTCCCTTTACCAAATCATCTTGAAAATTCAAATTCAGTTTTCCTTCTTTATCAATGATGAGTTGCAGGAAGTTTAAAATGTTTTTGCCATATAATTTGCTGGCATCACTTGGCGTGGTGGCAGCTAAGTAAGAATTACCAACAATGCTTACACCATTGTGCATTACAGTGGTATTGTTCTCCGTTAGTTCTGTATTACCACCTGTAGCCGCAGCAAGATCAATGATGATGGATCCGCTCTTCATTGCATCCAGCATTTGCTTGGTAATTAATATCGGTGCTTTTTTACCGGGTATCTGTGCAGTAGTAATTACAATATCTGCCTTTGCCACACTCTCTGCAATCTTTGCTTTTTGCCGCTGCATAAATTCTTCGCTTTGCTCCACTGCATAGCCACCTGCCTTGCTTGCATCAGCTGCTCCTTCTACTTCTATAAATTTAGCACCAAGGCTTTGTACTTCTTCTTTTACTGCCGGTCTTGTATCAAACACTTCTACCACAGCCCCCAATCTTCTTGCAGTGGCAATAGCCTGCAGGCCTGCAACACCTGCCCCCAGTATCAAAACCTTAGCAGGAGGAATACTTCCTGCAGCAGTCATAAACATGGGGAAATATCTTGAGTAGCTGTTAGCTGCAGTAAGTACAGCTTTATACCCTGCAATATTTGCCTGGCTGCTTAATACATCCATACTTTGTGCACGGGTGGTACGGGGCAGCATATCCATACTAAAAACAGTGAGTCCTTTTTTCGCCCACTCGTTCACGGTAGCTGCATTGAACAAAGGCTGGTAAACACCCAGCAATACTTTGCCGGTTGCTATTGTCACATTCGCAGGTTCGTTAATTGAAAGTATAATGTCAGCTTTGGAACTAATCTCATCACGGGTACCAATAGACGCACCTGCTTCCTGGTATTTTGCATCGCTTGCAAATGCACATACTCCTGCACCTGTTTCAATTACTACAGAAACATTTATTTTTTTTAATGCTGTAATATGTTCCGGTAAAAGTGAGACTCTCGTTTCAGGGGAAGATTCTTTTAAAACACCAATGATCATAATCAATTGAATTAAGCGTAAGATACCGAAAAATGATACGTCATAAAGGGTAACAGTTAATTTTTTTAATTATTGTACGATGTTAGAAACGAATACTAAAATGTTGCTTTACTTTAAAGTCAGGGTTGATAAAGATGAGACCGATAAAAAACAGGTCAATGCTCATTGTTACGGCAGGATCTTGTTGTATAAAGCGCCATGCTTCTTCCATTTCAGCACTCCAGTGAATATCATCAAAGATTAGAATGGTATTAAGATGAGAGTGTTTTATAAGAGCCTTGAAGTATTCAATGGTGGGTGATTTACGATGATTGCCATCAATAAAGGCCAAATCAATAGTTGAAATTTTATCAAGCAATGGTTGAAGCGTCACAGCAAAATTTCCCTGTACCAGTTCAATATTGTTGAGCTGCAGTTTCTCAAAATTGTTGTTAGCAATGGCCGCAATAGAAGTAGATCCTTCACAAGTAAAGACCCTGGCTTGTTTATTTCCTTCGGCCAGGTAGCAAGTAGTAATTCCCAGCGAAGTACCCAGTTCAAGAATATTTGCAGGCTGGTAATGATGAACAATCCTGAATAATAGCTGTGCGAACTTTTGGGGCTTAAGAGAAGAGGATGCAATCTTTTTTACAACTCGTTTATTGGACTTCATCACTGCAGAGCCAGCACCAAAATCTTCAATCTCAATGATGCTTTCGTCATTCAATAAAGCCTGTCTTTGTTTTTCAATCGCTGCATAGCAGTCGTATTGCTTTTTATCATTCAGTACATTGGTTATAAAATCAAACACAAAAGGCGAATGCACGCCATGCCCTTTACCGTTTGCTGCGGTAACATAATAATGAAAGTATTTTTTTGCTAACTGAAATGCTGAATACAATGGAATAATAAATAAGGAAGGAAAAATAAGGAATAAGAGAGTATTGTTTACAAAAAATATTAGATCATTTCCTCACCCATTTTTGAAAAGAATAAGCATAAGCATGCTTCTCATCTTTTTCAAAATCTTCATTGGAAGCCAATGCAAATGTTGCTTCATCTATTTCTGGAAAAAATGCATCTGCATCTTCAAAACTGGCATGCACTCTTGTGATGTAAATGATGTCTGCTTGCTCTATTGCCAGCTTATAAATTTCTCCGCCGCCAATAACAAGGCCTTCTTTAAAATTTGCCGCTGTTGCTTTTGCTAAAGCTTCTTCCAGGCTGGCTGTAACTATTACACCTTCCGGCTTCCAGTCCTGTTGTCTTGTAATTGCAATGTTTACTCTTCCAGGCAAC
>CAZDHQ010000200.1:0-7272 GCA_964505135.1 uncultured Ferruginibacter sp. | reverse complement strand
AAAATAAACCGATGCAAGGTGTACTCAGTAGCAGACCATACCAACAATCCAATTAAAAAATACAATACAAAGCCACCTAAGCCAATTCCTTCACTAAACGCTTTATAGGAGAAAAAACCAATTACAGGTATGTAAATAAATAGTGGTACCGAAAAATGTACTTTGGATAAGCTTTCAAACAAATTGCTTTTAAACATCCTGATAGATTCTTCACTATTGGAAACATAATTCTTTTTCATCGTCTGGATTTTTTACCATTACATAAATAAGACATCCGGGCACAAAAATACAAAATCAAACTTTCCTTCGCTCTTTTACTGTTTGGCCAGTAGCAGGATCAGTGCCTGTTACATCCACATACTCCACATTGGGCGACCAAAAAGTACCGCCATTGATATGGATATAAATTTTTTGCATGATGGCCAGCTTGCTATTGATATAAGCATAAGCATGATACTTGCCGCCGCTGCCGGGCATCACCCACATTTTAAACTTTTTATAGCTTACAAAGTAAATCTCCCAGGCATCCTCCCTCACTTTTTGAGACTTCATCCCATAGGCAAATTTTCTTTGTATAAAATTCAACTCCTGTTTCTGGCTTTGCTCTGTATACCGTATCCAATAAACATGCACAGGATCATCCTCATCAGGTTTTCCTTCCTTCAGGTTAAGGTCAACAATAATGGTATTGGTATTTGGCGTTCTTTGCAGGTAAAACAATTGATCCGGCGTAGATGGTGGCGTTGGAAATCCTGCAGGTTGGGCCAAACTAACCAGCCCATGTAAAGAAAAAAACAGGGTGATTAAAAACGGTTGAAAGGTTCTCATGGTATTGTTATTTCCCCTCCAGTTCTTTTTTTGCATGAAACAATCTTTTAAGCGCTGTTATGTTGGTTAACACCGCCATAATGGTGATAGGCAAGGTAAAAATCGTCATTGTTTCAAAAATATGGTAGCGGAAAAACGGAACAAAGTATTTGTAATCTCCTCCAATGTAATGACCAGCCACACCACAAGCAATTGCTGAAAGGCCTGTTAATACTACCCTTTCAGGACGCTGCATCATACCCCCTTTGTTCTCAATTCCAAGCCCTTCGCTCCTGGCTCTTGTATAGCTTACCATCATAGAGCCAATCATGGCGATAAAAGCAAATAATGAACTTAGAAAGTAATGATGAGAGATTAAGTAGTAACAAATACCCAGGAACATGATCAGTTCACTGTAGCGGTCTAAAACGGAATCAAACAAGGCCCCGAACTTAGAGCTCATATTTCCCAGCCTTGCCACCTGGCCATCCAGCATATCGAATAAGCCAGCAAATAAAATCAATACACCGGCCCATCCCACGTATTGCAATTCACCCCTGTTTCCTGCTTCTGCACCAATAATAAAAATAATTGCCACCCCAATGTTTAAAATCAAACCTGTAATGGTTACAAGATTAGGAGTAAATCCAATTTTGATCAAACCTTTTACCAAAGGATTGATCACTACATATATCATCTGTTGCAGTCTGTCTCTCAGTCTTGGCTGTGCCATGTAAGGTTCTTTAAAAATCAAATTTTGCTCTTGTTCTAATTCCCCAGGTACTCACGTTCGGGTTGTCTTTGTATGTAATCCTTCTAACAAGATCTACCCTAAACAGTTTAAAAATATTACCTAAACCAATACTTGCTTCTATATAAGGCTTGTTATTCAGCGTAAATGTATAGGGCAATCCTGTTTCAGGATCTTTGGGGAAGCCATAAAGATCATGATTTTTATTTGGATTGTTTTGATCACTTAAGCTTCCGTACAATATTTTAAAGCTGCCCACCTCTCTCAATTTTAATTTTCTTATGAGTGGAATTTTATTGAGGAAGAAGCCATTAAAGTGTACATCAAAATTAGCAGCATAATATTTATCACTTACAAACTCTAAAAAGTTCATCAGGTTATAAGAGTTCAGCTGGTAACCATAAGTTTGGTTTGCCCGGTGAATAGTAAGTAAAGGGAACGGAACAGTACCAAATATTTTTCCTGCTTCCATGGTTACATCTGTATAGCCCAACTGAGACATATAGAAGCGTTTCTCTGCATACAGGTTCAGGTTATGGTAAGTGTACTGGCCACCGGTAAGTCCCTTAATGCCGGCAATATAACGCAGCTTGAAAATGGGATATTTGTTGATGATGGGTATTCTGTAATTCTTACCCTGGTAAAACTGTTCGTTAGGTGCCCATCTTAATTCTGCAGACAATTCAGTGGTAGTGAGATTAGGAATATTTAGTGTATCCCCCGCATTGGTGTACTTATCATACCTGATAGCACCAGCAGGTGTTTGCTGATTATTCTTATATCCGAATGTAAACGATAAATTTTTGCCAAACTCCCTTACATGCTGTAAAGTAAAGATGCGGTTATAAATCCATTTATCATTTTTACCACGCTTGAACGATAAGAGGAAATTGTCCTCCTGTACAAACTGCAATTCCTGTCCCGGAATTTTCATATCATACTGGTAACCTAATCTTATGTAATTAAGCGGAAAACTATAGATAGACTTATGATTTAAAGAATAGGTAGCAAATGCGCCATACTTCCATTGCTGGTCTTTAAAACCGTAAGCAAAATAATTTTCGAAATAGATATTGCGGTTGAACTTAGGAGTAGTTCTTCCTCCAAGCCTTAGCCTGAAACCTTCCACGGGATTAAAGCTGTAAAAAGTATTGGTATTGCCTATTTCATATTTATTCAATACCACGTAACCGGTAAATAATGCAGTAGCCACAGTCATAAAGGTCTTATAAGACTTCATGTTATGGAGACTGTCAATATTATAGTACGCTCTCGCCTCTACATTAGACAGTGGTGAGTGCCGGTTATTTACCCAAAAGCTGTCTGTTAAACTGGAAGGTCCAATAAGATCAACTACATCTTTTCCCTTGTATATACTGTCCGGTGCAGGTTCATTTATTTTAAAGTCTTTAAAGGAGACGGTTCTTTCTCCAAACATACTACCTGATGAACTGTTCACCAGCACAAACTCAGTTAGCATATCGCTCTTGATCACATGATACCTGCCATCCGGGCCTTTTTCAAAATCCTGTTTGATCTTGAGCTCCCTTGTCCAGTTAAGATTAGCTTTTTTACTGATGGTCATGTCAATTTTTTGAATGGAGTAATTACCATCCAATGTGATAAACATCGTGCCTCTAAAAATCAAATCGTTTGGATTTTTTGGCGTGAAGTAAAGGCGAATCAATTTGATACCATCCACTTCGGTTGTATCACGAATATAGTATCGGTAAAACGCTGGTCCAATATCAGCTATCGGGCTCAGGAATTGCTGGTTAAGTAAGGCGATATTGTTATCATAGATATTAATATCGGCATACAATGAATTTAGATAAGTACTGATACCTGCCGCGTCAAAAAAATCTCCGTAGTTTACTTTTTTATCCCCGAGTTTGTATGTCTTTTCAGCCGCAGGATTCTTTCTGAAATATTTGTTTGAAAGACTTTCTTCAATATAGATCGGCAGCAATGATTTGCCTTCTACAGAATTGGTGTCTACATTTTCAAGAATGAACTTATAGTTTTTAAAAAGCTTATTTCTTGCAATCTTCTCAGGTTTGTTTGCAAGTGAAAGTGCTAACTTTTCGTATTGTTGGTATTGCACATAATCATAGGAGCTGATGCGGTTCTTTTCTTTGTTTTCAATTACCTTATCAATCAACTCCACTGCCGGGTTATTCCGGTTTCTATATTTACCACGACCACGTTTTACCACTACTTCTTTTAAAGAAGATGTCATTTCCAGTTCAATATCCAATTCCTGTTCAGTACCTGGCTTAATTTGCCTGGTAACTTTTACATACCCTGCATAGGAAAAAATCAGTGTGCTGAGACTGGGGTTTCTTGTTTCGATAGAATAGCTTCCATCATCGGATGTACTTACACCTTTACCATCTTTAAAATAAACGCTTACAAAGGGCATCGGCTGTTTGGTGATGGCGTCTTTTACAAATCCCTTCACCACAGTTTGTGCATCAGCCGTCATGCCGGATAATACCAGCAACAACAGCAGTACAATGCTTCCACCCGTTTTCTTACTACCCTTCTTTTTTATCAATAAATTTAAATACATATCTTTTTTGCATGGGATAATTGTATCCTATCGCTACTATTATGGATGCCACTACTTTTGAAGTAATGTAATCAAGGCCCGCAAAGTGTATGAAGAGATATACTCCAAGGGTGTTTAATAGCAGGTTGCCAGTCCAGGTAACAAAATAACGCTTGCTTTGATAGATCACACTGGTGTGATGTGCTTTAAAAACCCAATGCCTGCCAATGTAAAAGTTAATCACGCCACCGGATATAGTTCCAATGGCACTTGATATCACAGGATCAATCCTGAAAATTTCTCTTACAAGAATGGTGATCAAAAAATCACAAGCACTTGCAACGAGAGAGGCGACATTGGCTTTTATAAAACGGGTCATTCTATCTGCTTAACTAAACAAATGCGCTTGGCTTACTATAATCAATCGTAGTACTACAAATGCATAAATACCTGAAAGAATATCATCTGCCATCACTCCTGCTCCACCCTTTATACGCTCTAATTTTCTTATGCCTAATGGCTTTACAATATCAAAGAATCTAAATAAAATCAACCCCAGTAAAACATTCAAAATGGTAGGTGGTGCATATAGTAATGTTACTGCCATGCCCGCCACTTCATCTATCACCACTTTACTGCTATCCTTGCCCCATATTGCATCCACCTTTTCTGCACTCCAGGTTCCTATGAGGATGATTGCGATGGTGATTGCTGCCTGCCAAAAAGTTAAACTATTCAAAACAGGCAGCAAAAACCAGGCAACACAAAATATAATCGCTGCTACAGTGCCGCCTCCTTTTAGGTACCCCACTCCGGCAACTGAAGCTATTTGTTTATGCAATAGCATCATAGCGCTTCCACCAATTCCTGGTAGTAATCAAGGCCAAGATGCGTTATCAAATCTTCACCCATCATGTGACGCAGTGTGTTCTGTAATTTGATCAACTGCTTAAAGATGTCATGCTCTGGTGCAAGCCCTTCCAGTGTTTGCGGGCTCTTGAAGTAGAATGACAACCATTCCTGTATGCCACTCATTTCTGCACGCTTTGCCAAATCGAGCAACAGGGCAAGATCCAATACAATTGGCGCAGCTAAAATAGAATCACGGCAAAGGAAATTGATCTTAATCTGCATGTGGTAACCCAACCATCCAAAGATGTCAATATTATCCCAGCTCTCTTTGTTATCGCCATGAGGAGGATAATAGTTGATCCTTACTTTGTGGTACATTTCACCGTATAGTTCAGGATTACTTTCTGGTTTAAAGATTTCATCCAATACACTCAACTTAGAAACTTCTTTTGTTTTAAAGTTCTCAGGATTATCAAGCACATAGCCGTCCCTGTTACCTAAAATATTGGTAGAGAACCAACCTCTTACACCCAACGCTCTTGCATGCAAGCCCGGCGCAACAATGGTTTTCATCAATGTTTGACCTGTTTTAAAATCCTTGCCACCGATTGGTGTATTGGTATATCTTGACAATTCGATCAATGCAGGAATGTCACAGGTAAGATTAGGTGCACCATTTGCGAAAGGAACGCCGGCTTTCAATGCAGCATAAGCATAGATCATGCTGGGAGAAATATTGGCATCATTATTTTTTAATCCATGCTCAAAATTGATGATGTTAGCGTGTACGTCGGATTGCTCAATGTATTTTTCCGTACTGCCGCACCAAACCATCACTGCACGGCTGCAATTGTTTTCCTTTTGGAAATTATTGATATCATCAATCAAGGCCATTGCCAAATCATATTTGGTGGCAGCCTGCTTTACATTCTTTCCATCCAGGTTAGCCACATAAGTTTTATCAAACACGGCCTTCATTGGTTTGATGGCTTCCAGCTCTGGCTTTATCTTTTCCAATAAAGAAGATTCCAACACTTTAGCATTCATTGCTGCTTCAAATACATTGTCTTCATAAATATCCCATCCACCAAAAGCGATATCATTTAAGTCAGCAAGCGGAACAAACTCCTTTATTTTTGGATTTCTATTCTCTGTTCTTTTACCGATACGGATATTACCCATTTGAGTCAAAGAGCCAATGGGTTGTGCTATTCCCTTTTTAACAGCTTCTACGCCTGCGATAAATGTGGTGGCTACTGCCCCCATGCCAGGAATCAGGATTCCAAGCTTACCGGTTGCAGGTTTCACTTTTTGTTCCATAATGTAAAAATTAAAAGGTCTTTTAATACGCTATCTTAACCACTTATGTTCCTTATACCAGGCAATTGTTTCTTTGAGGCCTGAATCAAGATCATATACGGGAGAAAAGCCCAGTTGATTTTTTGCTTTTTCAATATCACAACTCCAGTTTTCAGCCAATAACTCACTTAATTTTTCCCTGTTTACCGGAGCCGGTTTTGATTTATTAATGTTTTCTGTTAAAGCCAGTGCTGTTCTCACTATAAATGTTGGAATGTGAAAACGGACTGCTTTTTTATTCAAATTCTTTTTGATGATATTGGCAAAATCATACCTGCTGTATTCTTTACCATCACCAATGTTAAAAATGCCGGTAGCACCATTTGCCAGTAAAGCCCTGATAGATGCAGTTGCTACATCTTTTCCATGCACAAAACTTAACTTCTGCGTAAACCTGCCAATGTATGCATCTACCCCTTTATTTAAGTAATTAGCCAATAAAAAAAGATCTTTTTCCCTTGGCCCGTAAATAGCAGTGGGCCTTAAGATAACCGACGGAATGTTTATTGATGCCAATGCTTTCTCTGCTGCCAGCTTGCTTCTGCCATAAGCGGTAACCGGGCTCTCCATGTCTTCGGTCACTTTACCGTCTAATCCTTTTGCTGGTCCTGAAGCTGCTAAACTACTGATGAAAACAAATTTTTTACAGTGGCTGTTTTCATGGGCTGCCGCTTTTGCCAAATTGCTGGTGTATGTATTATTTACCAGGTTATACTCTTCAGCAGAAATAGCCTTGGTGGTACCTGCCGCATGCACAATAAAATCAAACTGGTGTTGCAGCATTAGTTCTGTTAAACCATTGATATCATTAAAATCCAACACTACCTGTTGCAATGGTAATGTTGAAAGATGTTCTACTTTGCTTTTACCTCTCACCCCTGCATATACTTCCAAACCGCTTTCTATTGCTGCATTAATCAAATGATATCCCAGGAAGCCGCTGGCACCTGTT
>CAZDHQ010000199.1:0-7313 GCA_964505135.1 uncultured Ferruginibacter sp. | reverse complement strand
TTCTTTTCGGGAATGTTATATTTCTCCTGCCATGTTTTTATTTTAGATGGTGTGCCGCTGATAACGCCTACCAATTTAGCCTTAGTGCAATCTCTCATTGCCTCTGCTACTCTTGTGCCGTAACCGCCAAGTCCCATGATGGCCACTCTCAGCACCGGCCCATCGTACGGTTTTTTATTGTCTGCAGGAGTAAGTGCATTGCTTTGTTCCGGTAGCATCGGCAATAGTATAAGCGATCCCGTTAGTTTCTGTAAAAAATTACGACGTGTATTCATAATTGATATTTTGTTATTGGTTTTAATACTACTCAAAGAAAGGTACGCCAGGTATTGCATATTTTTTCATAGCATCTTCATTTATTTCCACACCTATGCCTGGTTTTTCTGATAGGGTGATAAAACTATCTTTCACCCATTCTCCATCATATTTTACAATCTCTTTAAACATGGGATCCGTGTGAAAATAAGATTGCCACTCCAGTATTAAAAAGTTGGGCACCGATGCACAAACATGACAGGAAGCCATGGCACCTAAGAAGGAAGCCACCATGTGCGGTGCAAAAGGTGTGTAATACAAATTGGCCAGGTTAGCAATACGCTGACCTTCACCAAGCCCTCCGCATTTTTGTAAATCAGGCATAATGATATCTACACCGCCGATCTCCAATAACCTTCTAAAGCCGTAAGCCAGGTAATGGTTTTCACCTGCGGCGATGGGCGTGCTGGTGGATTCAGTAATCAGTTTGTAAGCCTCCACATTTTCTGCGGGGATAGGCTCTTCTAACCATAATAAATTTAACGGCTCCAATTTTCTTGAAATAGCCTGTGCCGTAACTGCATCATAACGGCCATGCATATCCACTAAAATATCGATGTTAGGTCCCACGGCTTCTCTTGCAGCAGCAATCTGGTCGTACATGCGCTGCAGCTCTGCTGGACTTGCCGTCCAGTTATACCAATCATATTTGTTGGGATCGTTGGCCTGGTCCAGGTCAAACTTCATTGCATTAAAGCCCATGCTCTTTGCTTTTAATGCCGCATCTGCAAAGTCTTTTGGAATCGGAAGATTGCGCTGATACAAAGCCGTATCACAATACACTCTTATCTTATCCCTGAACTTTCCACCTAGTAATTGATACACTGGCAAGCCCAAAGCCTTACCGGCGATGTCCCATAAAGCTGTTTCCACAGCAGACAATACAGCCACATACATGCCTGATTGTGCTCCCTGGAAAAAACCAGACTTGCGAATATCTTCAAACAAACGGTGCACATTCAAAGGATTTTTTCCTTTTAATCTTGCGCCAAAATTTTTTACTAAATGATAAGTGCCGGGAATCGCATCCACCCCTTCACCACATCCAAAGATGTTTTGATTGGTATAAATTTTTACAAATAAACTTCCTTTGATAAAACCACACTTGATATCCGTGATCTTAAGATCAGATGGTGCAGACGACTTGGGTGTTTTATCAATTGCGTTTTCATAGGTTTTACCAAAACCACTGAGGGGAGCAAGTGGAGTCATGGCTGCAGCAATAGCTGCTTTATTAAGAAATGATCTTCTTGAATTATGCTGTTGCATGAAAATAGTTTTATTAATTACGAATTAGAAATACCACACCTCAATCTGAAGTAACAGTTTGATTAAAACTTTTTCGCCGAATAGAAAACAAAGAGTACAAGTGAGTCCCGACGATAAATATCGGGATGCCGACCAAAGCGTCAACATGACACAACGATGTTGAAAAAAGCTGTGATACCCTGTTCGAAAAACAGTGAACCCTAGCGCACCATTCACCATTCACCATTCACGATTGACGACCTCACCAAGTCCGCTCCTTCAAAAATTCCTGTATCGTTTCCTTCGGCACCGGCAAGTCATTGATGTGCTCATTGATCCATTTGGAAAAATCCTTTTCAATATCATCTGACCATCTTGCATCAATTTGCCCTGCTGTATATTTTCCTTCTCTCAAACGCTGGTGACCAAACATATCTCTCAACCGAACAATCTCTGATGTGGTACACACTTTTTCAGCAAGATGTGGCGGAATAAAAACTACCACGCCAAGTTTACCCAGCACCACATCACCCGGCATTACCGTTACGGTTCTTATTTGTGTGGGACGATTGATACCAACAATCATCGTATTCAAATCGCCTGGAGGATTATGATAAGACGGATCATAACTGGTATAAAAAGAAGTGAAGCCACCGATTTCTTTTAATCCTTCCAAATCTCTTAGAGCGCCGTCGTATACAATGCCATTGCCACTCTTGGCATAGATGGCATTACCCACATTATCGCCAATAGTTGGGCCGTTGCGATGAGCACCAAACTGGTTGGCTACATATACATCGCCCTTTACCAGCAGGTCAACTGGCCAGCTATTTTGTCCACGCTTGCCTTTCTTTTTTCCAACGGTATCAATGGCTTTCCATACATCAGGTCTTGCTGGCATAAACGTGGCCGTTAGTGCCCTGCCTACCAACACACTGTCAGGGTTTATTAACTGCCAGTTTTCTGCTATCTGGTAACCATAGCCTGCATTCTTCATTACAGCCCAGGCTTCTTCCACGCTTACTGATTTCATTCGCTCCAAAATTTTATCCGGTACTTTGGGTCTTCCATCAGGGAAGCGTTCGCCTTTCCATTCAGGCGTTAGAGCAATTAATTCTTCTTTACTGATTTGTACATCCTGTGCTTTTGTACTGGCACATATTATCATTATAAATAGAAACAACAGATATTTTAATGAGCGCATAAGCATTATTTTTAAAAATTTTTAAACTGATGCGGTTGTTTCATTCTGGATGTTGTTTTCATCTGCAGGAGCATGATTATGCCACCAGCTTGCAAGAGACGATCCGCTTATATTCATCACAGGTCCAAAGATGGCCGGTGCCAATCCTGCTGTGGCTAACTTGCCCATCGCCAACGCAAGGCCGGAAGCCAATCCTGCGTTTTGCATACCTACTTCCAGTGCAATGGTGCGGCAATCTTTTTCCGGAAACTTCAACACTCTCCCTGACCAATACCCGAAAAAATAACCAGCCAAATTATGCAGTATCGTAGCAACGATCAGGAGCAAACCAACCTGCAATAAATTTTCTCGACCAGTAGCAGTAATGATCACAATGATAAATGCAATGCCTGCCATTGACAATAATGGCATTGCTTTATCGAGCCATTTGGCTTTCCCTTTTAACAAATAGTGAAAAGCAAGCCCTGCAGCAATTGGAAGAATAACAATTTTGGTAATATCCCAGGCCATTGCCCAGAAATTGATATCAACAAAACTGCCACCTAACAAACGCATCAGTAGTGGCGTAAGAAACGGAGCCAGCAAAGTAGAGATGGTAGTAACGGACACGGATAGGGCCAAATTAGCATTGGCCAAATAAGCCATTACATTGGAGGCTAAGCCGCTGGGGCAACAGCCTACTAAAATAATTCCTGCAGCAATCTCTTTAGGAAAATTAAAGAGATGTGCAACACTAAAACCAACCAGCGGCATGATGATATAATGTCCTACCACGCCTACAATAATTCCTTTCGGCATCTTCACCACGTTAGCAAAATCTTTTATGCTTAATTCTGTACCCATGCCAAACATGATGATCTGCAAAAGCGGAATGATGAATACAGAAAATTTGAAATCACCATAGCTCTTAAAGTACTGCGGATGATACATGGCTGAAGCCACCATTGCCAATATGATCATGGTAAATGATAGCCCTTTTAAAAAATGATTTCCTCTAAAGGCTAGTGCAATGGAAAAGAAAAACAACACCAGCATCCATCCGCTTGTATTTTGCTGATCGATAAAATAAAAAATAAGAAAGAGTAGGAATGCTACTGCGGCAACACCATAAAACAATGCGGACTTTTTCCCTGCTTGATTCATATACAATACAATCGTTGAGTTAAAAAATGATTAACTGAAAACTCTGTCGTGTGAACGTTTGTCATCCCACTGTGTAGTAGGTGCAAAGTATGTTTTATCTGATGGGTGCAAATGTTGCTTCACCACCTCTTCATTCAATTCCACGCCAAGGCCTGGCGCTGTTAATGGAATATTAGCAAAGCCTTTTGTGATCAATTTTCTTCCATCGGTTGTTTTCACCAAATCTTCCCACCACGGCACATCCACAGAGTGATGCTCCAGTGCTAAGAAGTTTTGTGTAGCAGCAGCACAATGCACATTGGCCATAAATGATATCGGTGTACCTGCCTGGTGCATGGCCATTGCAATACCGTATTCTTCTGCATAATCGCCAATGCGTTTTGTTTCAAGCAAACCGCCGGAGGTTGCTAAATCTGGATGTACAATATCTACTGCACGGGCATCAATCAATGGTTTAAAACCTTTCAATAGGTAAATATCCTCGCCGGTAAGTGTCGGTGTCTCCAACGCTTCGGTCATGGCTTTCCACTGTTCGGTATACTCCCATGATACAATATCTTCCAGCCATGCAAGGCGATACTTTTCTAATGCACGGCCTAAACGAATACCATTGTTATAATCAAAATGTCCATAGTGATCGGTTGATAACGGTATCTCGTATCCTACCATGCCTCTTACATTATCAACAATTTTTTGCAGTTCTTCTAAACCTTTATCTGTAATCTGTATTTGAGTAAAGGGATGCAGTGTATTGCCGTAAGACATGTAATTACTCTGATCACCCCATTGTGCTAAACTGCCCTGCGCATTCTCCCAAAATTTCCCGTTTACAACGGTGTCTTTCTTTCCTTTCAATTCTCCAATGGACACATCCATCTTCAGCCAGGTATACCCCTGCTCTTCTGTTCTGTATTTGATTAATTTTTTTTGTTCTTCGGGAGATTCTGCTTCGGGTGTATCTGCATACATTCTCACTTTATCCCGGTATCTTCCACCCAGCAATTGCCAACAGGGAACATTATACGCTTTTCCGCAAATGTCCCAGAGCGCCATTTCTACAGCACATACTCCACCACCCTGTCTTGCTGGTCCACCAAATTGCTTGATGGATTTAAACATCTGTTCTACATTGCATGGATTTTTTCCCAGTATCCTGCTTTTTAGCATCAATGCATAGCGTACATCTGCCGCATCTCTCACTTCACCCAAACCGTAAATACCCTGGTTGGTATCAATGCGGATGATGGCAGTGCCACCCATTACCGCTGTTAGACAGTAACGCATATCTGTAATCTTCAAATCAGATGGTTCACCGTAACGACTCACTTTTTGTGTGCTTTGCGCCACTAAATCTTCTACAGGAGAAAACAGGAACGCACTACCCAAAGCAATGCCACCCATGGTTGATTTTTTAAAAAAAGAACGGCGGCTGTTTTCCTGTTCAGCGGTTGTGTTGTTTTCAGTTATTGGTTCATTAACGTCAGAATCCTTTAAGCCCAGTTTTGATAAATACTTTTGAGAAGGTGTCATATGGTTATCGTTTTAAAATTATTTTAATGAAGTTATTTTTTGGTTGATGATGAAAATTACCATGTTCTGTCTTTCATAAATTTGTCCAGCTCTTCTTTGCTCATCGGCACTTTATCAGGATTATCTTTTATCCATTGTAAAAAATCTTTTTTTATTTCTTCTGTCCATTGAGTATCGATTTGACCAGGCGTGTACTTTCCTTCAATCAAACGCTGGTGGCCAAATGCATCTCTTAACGCTATGAACTCAGCGTTCACTACTACTTCTTCCAGCAGATGTGCAGGAATAAATACCACACCATATTTTTTTGCCAGCACTGCATCACCAGGTAATACCGTTGCTCTACCAATCCTGATAGGCACATTGATACCAGCCAGCATCATCTGCTGTATATAGGATGGATCGTTTCCTTTTGTCCAAGAATTAAATCCTTTGATATCATCCAGTCCTTCTACGTCTCTCACCGAACCGTAAAAAATAACACCCCGTTTTGATTTTGCGAAAATGGAATTGCCAAGATTGTCACCGATCAACGTACCGTCTACAATTTTTCCATAACTATCGGCCACGTATATGTCTCCATTTTTCAACACATCAATTGGCCATGAATTGGTAGCACCAATTCTCTTTTCATTCTTACCCGTTTCTTTTATCACTTTATCAAGGTCTGGCCGCAAGGGCATATACTGCGCTGTTACTACTCTGCCTGTCATTACTGAGTCAGGATGCTGAATCATCCAGTCTCCTTCAAACTGGTTTTGATAACCTTTGTTACGCAGGATGCCCCACGCTTCTTCCAAATGCACAGCCTTCAGGCGTTGCAATAATTTGTCAGAAACTTTGGGTCTTCCATCTTCAAAGCGTTCACCTTTCCATTCTGGCGTAATGGCTTTGATTTGGTCAGGCGTTAGTGTAACCTGCTGTGCATTTGTTACAGTGGCAGTGAGAAATAAAAATCCAAATAACAATTTCATTCTTTTCATATAGCGTTCTTTTTTAGTTTTATTGTAATGCAGCAATCTTTGCAAATTCATCTCCCAGCTTATTGCTAAGGCTTTCAAAAATGGCAAAGTATTTCATGTATGTTTTATGATGATTTTCTGAAGGCTCGAATTGTTGTCCAATTTCAATCTGCCCGGCAGCCTCGTCCAGTGATTTAAAAATACCCATTTCCGTAGCTGCTAATAAAAATGCTCCCATGCTCACGCTATTGATATTCTTTGTTATGTGTACCGGTTTATTGAACATGTCTGCAAGCATCTGTGTACAGAATGGAATAGTAGCAAAACTACCATTCACTGAAAGGCTGCTGATATTTCTGTGTTCTGACACCATTTTACCAATGCTGTATATCTCATATAATATCCCTTCAATAGTAGCTCTTATAAAATGTTGCCGCTCGTGTTTGATATTAATTCCAAAATACATTCCCCTTGCATCGGGATTCCAGATAGGTGCTCTTTCGCCGAGCAGGTAGGGAAGGAACAATAAACCTTCAGAACCAGTTGCTACTTTTGCTGCCTCCTGTAACAAATTGTTGATACAGCTTTCCAGATCATAAGCAGTAGAAAAATCGCCGAATTGGGTTGCAAACCAATCAAAGATCACTCCACCACTGTTGCTTGGGCCTCCACTTACAAAGCAATTTTCTGCAATCAAATAATTGAACACTCTTCTTTTTTCATCCCGTAGCATTTTATTCCCTACTACCCTCATGGCGCTACTATCTTCTATAGTAATTGTTGCTCTATCACTGTTCCAGATGCCTGCACCCAGTGTAGCCATGCAACCATCGCTGGAACCAATTAATATTTTTGTATCAGCTTTTAATCCTAATGGATTTTGATAGGCTTTTTTTAATGCCCCTGCATTT
>CAZDHQ010000198.1:0-7313 GCA_964505135.1 uncultured Ferruginibacter sp. | reverse complement strand
CTGATCTTGCTTCAGTTTTAAAAAAGATCATTCAGGGAAAAAGCTCGTTAACAGAAGAGATATGGGATCCAAAATTTAACAGGTGGTTCCTTACGCACAGCTATTTAATTGAAAAGAATATTGTTGCCAGTATGTCAATGGATATTACTGCCAGGAAAAACGCTGAAATGGAGCTGGAGAAGGAATCAAAATGGCTGCTTTTTTTGGTGGATGCACTAAAAAGGTTATGGCATATCCGGAGCCAGGAAGAAGGCCTAAAAGAAATTCTTTCAACCGCCATAGAATTGCTTCACGCTGAAAAAGGTAATATACAATTAGTAAATCCAAAAAAAAATGTTTTGCAAATAGCAGAACAAAAGGGATTTGGAAAAGAGTTCCTGAAGCACTTTAAAGAAGTTAACCTGGACACCAATTCAGTCTGTTCACTTGCATTTAGAGATGGTGTGCAAGTGGTAGTGGAAGATGTACAGAGAGAAAGCTGGTTTGCACCACATGTTGAATTTGCAAAAAGAGAAAACATCCATGGCATCCAATCAACTCCTGTGTTCAATCACAAAGGAGAGATAATTGCCATTGTAAGCACGCATTCAAAAGAAATTGATCACTTTAACGAAAGAGAACTTCGCAGGATGGAACTGTACGCCCGATATGCAGGCAGCTTTTTAGAAAGAGTGGGATACGAAGAAGAAATAGCAGCAATGAACTTGAAGCTTGAAGGGAAAGTGGCAAATAGAACCAGGGAGCTGTTAAATTCATTGGAAAGAGAGCAAAGAATAAGTGAAACAAAAAGCCGGTTCGTTTCAATCGCTTCACATGAATTCAGAACTCCTTTAAGTACAATCCTTTCCAGTGTATTTCTTGTTCAAAAGTATACGGAAACTAATCAACCGGAAAAGCTGGATAAACACCTGAATAAAATAATTGCTTCAGTAAATTCCCTTACAGAAATACTTAACGATTTTCTGTCGCTTGATAAACTGGAGCAAGGTAAGATTACCACTGAAAAACTGGACATCTGTCTTGACAACTTACTTAAAGAAATTGTAGACGAGATTGAAACTATTTGCAAAAAAAATCAAAAAATTATTTACAGTTACACAGGTATGAAGAATGCAATGATAGATGCAAAAATCCTTCGGAATATATTACTCAACCTGTTGTCAAATGCTATTAAATATTCGGAAAAAGATATTGAATTATCTGTAAAGGCAATGCCAGACTATATATTACTGCAAGTGAGAGACCATGGAATTGGCATCCCCACAAGTGAACAGGATAAAATTTTTAATGAATTTTTTAGAGCAAGTAATGCCAATGACATACAGGGAACCGGGCTGGGACTAAATATAGTAAGCAGGTATGTTAGCCTGCTGAAAGGAACCGTAATTTTTTCAAGCGAAGAAAACAGGGGTACAACATTTACAGTTAGCATACCAAACATTAGATAGTACTTAATGACAAATAGTAAATCAATACGGAATTATATTTTTTATGTTGTAACAGGCATCACCACTTATCGCTTAATGGCCGCAGTTGTATTATTTTTTCTTGTACTGAAACACGAGGCGGATACTTTTAAATGGTTCCTGCTCATCAGTTTTGTAACGGACCTTGTTGATGGGTTTCTCGCCAGGAGATTTAAAGTGGAAAGTGTTTATGGCGCTAAGCTTGATTCCATCGCAGATGATCTCACCATTGTTGCAGGAATAGCTGGAATAATAGTATTGAAACCAGGTTTCTTTCTGAATGAAATAAAAATAGCGCTTATCCCATTGGGGCTTTACTTCACACAACTAATACTGGCCATTGCACGTTATAAGAAGCCCAGCAGTTTCCATACCTATACGGCTAAACTTGCAGCGTTGCTGCAGGGAGTATTTTTAATTTTGTTGTTCTTTTTAAAAGATCCGGTCTATTGGTTATTTTATTTAACCATTACTATTACTGTACTCGATCTGCTGGAGGAAATTGTTCTCATCTTTCTGTTGCCTGTTTGGAAAATTAACGTCAAGGGGCTTTACTGGGAGCTTAAAGACAGGGCTGCTTCATCCACATAACGAAGTATCCTATAAATTTTTTTAGCAAGAATGCTGTTTATTCCAAATGTTATACACCAAAGGGGTAAGTTTCAGGCATCTGTCTTCCATCGGGTTCCATATGCAATGGATGCAAGGCGCTGGTGTCATCAATAAATATGAAAGCATCATAACGCAAAGGCAAAATCGTTGGAACGTAATTGCCATACTGTTCAATTTGTGGATTATAAACTACGCCCACAGCCCTGTGACCAATATGATTTTCCATCATCACATCATTATGTGAAAAATCATCCATTATCATTAATTTGTTTGCAGGGTTTGCCTCATGAAGAAGATACTCCCAGGTGGAAGGTGGAGCTTCCGGCAATAATGTTTCTTTAATAGCACCATTCCAGGAACGGGCTGCAATAACAGTTCCTTTAAAGCTTCCAAATCCAACTAATACCACGTTGGTTTCCCGGTGCCCCGTTCTTGCAAGCTCTCCAATATTATACATGCCTTCTGTAATCATATCTGTTGCTCTTGCATCTCCCACATGTGTGTTATGTGCCCATACGATTATTTTTGAATCATCTCCATGTAACTTCAGCAAGCGGTTAAGTGTATCCGCCATATGCCTATCTCTTACATTCCAGCTATGTGGCCCACCCTTTATCATTGCACGGTAATATCTTTCAGCACCTACGGCCACAAGTGCATTTTGTTCTATGTTGAAAGCATTTTCAAAGTCACCATCATACCTTGGTAAATTTTCCTGGATTCCTTTTAGCAACTGTGTTACTTCATTAGAACATAGCTCCGGAACAAACCGGGATGCTCTTGCATAACCCTGACCCTCTGCTATACCATATGGTTCAAAGCAATGGTAAGCTTCTTCCGCCAGCCTCATTGTTGCCGGATCTCTTTTCTCAAGGTAACGCATGATGCTCTCCATGCTTTCCCACAAACTATATACATCAAGACCATAAAACCCTGCTCTTTTGTTTGCAGGCAGTTCTTTATTGAAGCGCTTTAGCCACTCAGCCAGCGCCATCACTTCCCAGTTAGACCACATCCATGTGGGCCACCTATTAAATGTATGAAGCAAATTAAAAACACTTTTATTTTCTACATCATAGCCTTTAACATAGCGATTCAGTTGATAGCAGTCAGGCCAATCCCCTTCTACAGCAATACAATTGAAACCCTTCTCTTCAATAAGCTTTTTTGAGACATGTGTACGCCAGGTGTAATATTCATGGGTACCATGGCTTGCTTCTCCCAGCATTACAATCCTGGCATTTCCTATGCGATCATATAATGGCTGTAAATCAGCCTTACTGTGCAGGGTATAGCTCCATTGTTTTATGGCACTAACAATTTCGTGCTCGTCAATTTTATTTTCCGTAGTAAAATATCTTCTCATGTTATTTACTTATTGTAACAATTATTATTCCTTACTCCTGACCATAATCAACTTCTGTTTTCAAAAAAATCTCTTTTTTCAGTCACACAAAATGAGCACAGTCAAAAAAAGCGTTGATTCACGTCAAGAAAGTTTTTAATAATCTCTAATAGATTTGTTCCAAAAGAATATTATGGAACTAAGACATAAAAGCATTGCTACCTTACACGACCTGTTGATATATGACACCAGGACCTTTACCAATGCAGAAGAAGAATTGAAAAATGTATTGCCGCAATGGATAGATACGGCTACTTCATTTCAGGTAAAGACTGTTTTACAAAAATACCTGCAACAGGTGCAGGAACATTTGAATATGTTTAATGATTTATTAAATGACGAAAATGAGCAATGGATACAAATCAGCAAGGTAATGCTCACACTGATAGAGGAAACAAATGATAAACTGGCTCAATGCACCGAAAGACAGGTAAAGGATGCATGCTTACTGGAAAGTGTGCAGGTAATTAATCATTATAAAATAAGCATGTATGGTACGGCCGCTGCATTTGCCAATATGCTGGATAATAAAGAGCATGCCAATTTATTTTATAAAGCAGAAGTAAATGAGAAACAGATAGACGACAGACTATCCCAACTGGCAAGCTTTGAAATAAACAAACTGGCAAGAACACCGATTGCTTTGCCCAAATAAATTTTTGCTATGTGGTATCGTTATAACAATGATGTGAATATACCTGCTGGTGATAAAATACTTAAAGGGGACTTATGCATCCCTGATTCATCCAGTGCAATCGTTATATTTTCTCATGGAAGCGGAAGTAGCAGGTTCAGCAGGCGTAACAGAATGGTAGCTGCATACTTAAATAGCAAAAACTTAGGAACCCTGCTATTTGACTTATTAAGCGTTGATGAAGACATGGATTATTCTAACCGTTTTGATATAAATCTTCTTACACAAAGGCTTACCGGTGTAACAAAATGGCTTGAAACATTTCCGCCTGCATTAAACTGTTCTATCGGCTATTTTGGAGCCAGTACTGGTGCAGCATCAGCTCTAAAGGCCGCAGCAGGTTTGAAAAATATTTCGGCAATAGTATGCCGTGGCGGAAGGCCGGATCTTGCAGGGGATTCTTTGAAACTTGTAAAATCGCCGGTGTTGCTGATTGTTGGGAGTTTAGACCAGGAAGTGATGATGCTGAATAAAAAATCGATGGAATTAATGAATTGCGAGAAGCAGCTTTCAGTGGTTAAGGGAGCCAGTCATCTTTTTGAAGAACCGGGAACGCTTGATGAAGTAATGCTGCTATCAGGGGAATGGTTTGAAAAATATCTTCACCCAATTGTAGAACTGTATCCAAAGTAATGACCCCGGTAAGATCTGCAAAGAGCCTTTCAAAGTATTTATAAACCCAAAAATAATTTAATAATCCAGTTTATGTTTCGTGATAGAATAGAAGCAGGCGAAATGCTTGCTATAAAATTATTGAAGTATAAAAATGACCCGGCGATTGTAGTAGCAGTGCCAAGGGGTGGCATACCCATCGCTTACGTGGTTGCAAAGGAATTGAATTTGCCGCTTGATATCATATTTACAAAGAAGATTGGACACCCCATCAATAAGGAATACGCAATTGGGGCCGCAAGTCTCACAGATTATTTCGTGGTACCGCATGATGATGTAACCGAAGAGTATATACAGGCAGAATTAAAGCGGGTTAGAAAAAAATTGACAGATATGTATGCTCAATTTATGGGCAATAAAAAACCACAAAACCTAACCGGTAAAACCGTGATTGTAATAGATGATGGAATAGCCACAGGAAATACACTAATGGCAACGGTGAACCTCTTACACAAAAGCAATCCTGCAAAAATTGTAATTGCGGTGCCGGTTGCGTCATCGGCTGCGGTAAAAAAACTGTCTAAAAATGCAGATGAAGTAATATCAGTATTGATACCCGATATTTTTCATGGCGTTGGACGGTTTTATAAAGATTTTAACCAGGTATCAGACGAGGAAGTGATTTATTATTTACAGCAGCTTGACAATTTAAAAGGACCAATTGAAAAAATAAACTAATCACTCAATAAGTAAAAGCAATATTTTAAAATGGAAACAGTAGTAACAGAAGCCCCGGCTCTTTCTCCCGTTATCAAAACCATTTATGAAAGAAGAGCAGTGAGAAAATACAAAGACACCCATGTTAAAACAGCATTCATTGAAAAGATAATTGATGCTGGCAGGATGGCTCCATCGGCAATGAACAAGCAACCCTGGAGATTTTACGTGGTAACAAATGAAGAAACCATTCATTTGTTTTCAAAAGCCATTCGTAAAATTGCGATGAAGACATTTATAAAAATCGGTGCCAGGGAGGTTATTAAAACCATTGTAAACTTTCTGCACTTCCCCCAGGGAACAAAATTTTTAAGAGCATGCGATCATGTATTTTACGAAGCTCCTGTAGTGATATTCATCACTGCACCCAAAGACAACGAATGGGCTGCATTGGATATTGGAATGTGTGCACAAAACATGATGCTTACCGCTAAAGCTCTAGGGCTTGATACCTGCCCCATCGGCTTTGCTCAATATATAGAGCATACCAGTGAATATGATAAATTAAAGATTCCATCTACTGACAAAGTATTTATTGCTATTACACTAGGCTATGGAGATGAACAGCCCGAAGTGCATGAAAGAAAGAAAGACAATGTTGTGTTTTTAAATTAGCTACTTAAGCTGCAACAAACCCTCCATCTACCGGTAGCGCAATGCCGGTTACAAAGGACGATGCATCAGAGCATAGCCATATCACGGCTTCAGCAACTTCTCCGGGGCGGCCCATGCGCCCGATCGGTTCCATACCAATAAAATTTTTTTCTGCTGTTTTATCCTTATCAATAATCCTGTCTATCATAGCTGTGTGTATTACACCGGGGCATACCGCATTTATCCTTAATCCCTGTTTGCAATACTCAAGTGCCGCAGTTTTTGTGATACCAATCACACCATGTTTGCTAGCTACATAGGCTGGCGAATTGACAAAGCCATTTAGGCCTGCTACTGATGCACAATTCACAATAGCACCTCTGCCATTCTTTAGTATTTGTGGTATTTCCATCTTCATGCATAGCCATACTCCTTTTAGATTAATAGCAATAGTTCTATCAAAATTTTCTTCTGTGCATTCGTGTGTTGTTGCATTATCACCTTCTATTCCGGCATTGTTAAAAGCATAATCAAGTTTGCCAAATCTTTCCACTACTGTTTCCATCATATTTCTAACCTCTGTGACGTTACTCACATCGCATTTAATAAAAATGGCTTCCGCACCCAGTTCATGGATGTATTGAATGGTTTCGTTATCCTGCGTTTTGTCAACTACTACTACTTTAGCACCACGCTGTGCAAAAGCAATTGCAGTAGCCCTGCCAATTCCAAAACTTCCGCCTGTTACAAGCGCCACCTTATTGTAAAATATTTTGTCCATATAACTAATTTGTATTCTTCTTCAATACTTGTGATAAAAAATCAAGGCAGGCATATTTGGTTTCAAGAAATGCTTTTTCTGCTAATTGCATCGCCTTTCTCAATTCATTTTGTTTTTTTTCAACATCAACACTTAACGCTGCATTGTGCTCTGTAACCAAACTGTTTTTTACCAGCATTTTTTCCTGGTTGCTTACCTGCTCTTCCAGGTTCAGAAATCTTTCTGATGCTGCATCAATCTTTCCCTGCTGTTCTTCTACTTTATAAGCAATACCGGGAATGTTGTTGCGCCGGATCACTGCTGCAAGTCTTTCACCAAGGCTTATACTTTCACTGTCGTAATAGGCTGCTGTGCGTTTCCAGTCTGCTAGTT
>CAZDHQ010000197.1:0-7317 GCA_964505135.1 uncultured Ferruginibacter sp. | reverse complement strand
ATTGAAAGAATGCTGGGTAATTTTTATGTGGATGTTACTCCCGTAAAAGATTTATTGATAAGATTAAAAGCGGGTATGGATAGGGGTTATTCAAAACGCCAAAGTTATTTACCTACTACTACGCTGCATGGAGCTTTAGAGCATGGCCGTGCATTTGTTTCCAATGCAGACAATGATCATTACCTGTTAGAAGCAACAGCTAATTATAAGAAAGCTTTGTTTGATAATCACAACTTTGATTTTTTACTTGGTGTTTCAGAAGAAAAATTTGTAAATCGTTTTAATAGTGCAGGAAGCACCGGCTATATTACTGATGCATTCTTGTGGAACAATTTAAGTGCAGGCAGTGTGCAGCTACCTACTAACTCTACTGCTTCAAGAAATACATTGATCTCTTACTTTGGAAGGTTGAATTATAATTTTAAGGGAAGATATCTCTTGACTTTCAATCTGCGTACAGACGGTGCAGGCGTGTTTGCTGTGAATCATAAATGGGGAACATTCCCTTCTGCAGCAGTGGCATGGAATATTGCTGAGGAGCCTTTCTTCGAGTCAATGAAGAATACGCTATCTCAATTAAAACTGAGAGTGAGCTATGGCCAAACTGGTAATGCAACTATTAACAGCAATGCCTTTGCCGCTTACAGTGCCTATCCAGCCTGGCTTACGGGAAATGATGCGAGAATGATTGGTGTGTCTTTATCAAGATTGGAAAATCCTGATTTAAAGTGGGAAACAACCACGGGCTTAAATATTGGTTTAGATTTTTCTATTTTAAAAGGAAGGGTTGATGGTTCAATTGAAGTGTTTGATAATGTGATTTCAGATTTGCTTGATACCAAAACACTGAACTCTTATCAGGAAGTAAACACTATCATTGCGAACATTGGTAAAACACATAGCCGTGGCTTTGAAGTAACCATTAACACACGCAATATTCAAACAAAAGATTTTCAGTGGAGAACCATGTTGTCTGTGTCTAGGTATAAAGACAACTGGAAAGAAAGAGCGCCAGACTGGAAACCTGCAGTATATCAAAATGCCAATGACCCTATTCGTGCATTATACAGCAGGGTATCTGATGGTATTTTGCAGGTGGGTGAAAAAGTACCTGAATCACAGCCCGAACTTAAACCTGGTATGATCAAAATAAAAGACATTGATGGATTCCAACGTGACAACAATGGTAATCCAACAGTAGATGCAAACGGCAGGTTTATTCGTACCGGAAAGCCTGATGGTATTATTGATGAGGCGGATACAAAAATGATGGGTACAACCGATCCAAGTTTAATGGCTGGCATCACTAACATTTTTACGTATAAAAATTTTAGCCTGAATTTTGATTTCAATGCTTTGTTTGGGCGCAGGTTGGCTGATCCTAACTATACTACTTATGGAATTAGTGCCTATGGAATTTATGCTAATGGATATAATGCATTAAGAACCGTTAAAGACAGGTGGACACCTGATCATCCATCTACCACACATCCAAGTTCATACTGGGGCTTTTCTCCTTATGGTGTAGGCGATTTCTTCTTAGAAGACGCATGGTTTGTGAGGTTGCAAAACGTACAGCTTGGTTATATGTTGCCTTCTAAACTGGTGAAAAAAGTTTTCAGTTCTGCTAAAATAAATGTAGGTGCAAATAATTTATTTGTAATTACTCCCTATAAAGGTGTAGATCCGGAAACAGATTCCTACACTGCAGCCTATCCTTATATCAGAACTTACACTGTAGGACTAAACCTAACATTTTAATCAGCCAAAAATGAAACTTAATATGAAACGATATACATTATTTTTTCTTTCAGTGGTGCTGCTGTTAGGCAGTTGTACCAAGGACCTGGTTTCTACGGATTACTCAGAGATCAATCCAAATATTTTTCCTAAGTCAGCTTCTGATTTAGAAGCGATGGTAAATGCTTGTTATTATCCGTTAAGAGGAGCATGGTATGATGGCATCTTCTCTACATCCGAAAGAGGAGTGATGTACCTAAGTGATGCCACTACAGAGATCTTACATGGTAAATACGGTGATCAATACCTTGCAACACTCCACAATTACAATCCAAAAGATGCAGGCTTTACCCGTTACTATGATGATTTCTACAATAAGATCAGCCGAATGACAACAACGATTGATTTAATTGAAAGATCAACTGTGGGTGACGATTTGAAAAAGAAAGCCATTGCTGAAGTACGCTGTGCAAGAGGCTTACTCACTTACACTTTGTTTGACCTGTATGGTCCGCTTGTAATTGCTCCCATCGAAGTATTGAAAAATCCATTGCAGGAGCAACCTTTAGCAAGGCTATCTCATGATGAAATGATTGCTTTTATGGAAGCAGATCTGGAAGCTGCTGCAGCAGATTTGCCATTACCACAGGATGCTGAATATGGCAGGTTTAATAAAGCATTGGCAAAAATGATTGACATCAGGCTAAACCTGCATGAAAAAAAATGGGATAAAGTAAAAACATTGGCTGACGAAATCATTGCCTATGGTGCATACACACTGGATGCAGATTATGCAGGTATGTGGGCATTAGATGGTGCTAAAAAAAGTAAAGAAGTGATTTGGGCTATTCCGTGTGACTATATTGGTACCAGTGAAAATCAATGGCAGCTAATGGTGTTGCCATCTAACTACGCACCAATGGGTGGATGGGGAACCATCTCCAGCACCTGGTGGTTTTATGATCACTTTGAAGCAAATGATAAAAGAAAACAAATGCTGATTGCTGAGTATACCGGCACTGATGGTATTGTTTATAACAGGGCGAACCCGGGAAATATTTTGGACTGGGGTCCAATTCCTTTAAAAATAGATCCGGATGCCAACAGAACCACGGGTTTAACTACTGTTGATATCATCATGTACCGCTATGCTGATGTATTGTTATCAAAAGCTGAAGCCATTGCCAATGCAGGCGCTCCAACGGAAGACGCAATGGAATTGGTAAATGTTGTTAGAAGAAGAGCAGGATTACCCGATAAAAAATTAGCAGACTATAGTTCATTGGAAACATTCAATGATTTAATCTTATTGGAAAGAAGCCATGAGTTTTGGTGTGAGAACGGTCAATACCGTGCTGATTTAATCCGTCATGGAAAATTTGTAAGTCGTTGCAAAGAAGTAGAACAATCCACTTATACCAATGAGAACAAGCAACTCTTTCCATTTTCTTTAAGAGCAGTGAGTGAAGGAAAAGGTAAGTTCATTCAAAACCCTGGTTATAATTAATCAAGGCTGATTGCTAAAGACTTTTTATGCAAAAAAACAGGTTATATAACATATTGCTTGCAGTGGCTTTACTCATCAGTTTCAGCAGTTGCAAGAAAACCAAAACGGATTATGTGCCGCCGGTGGAAGATGGAGTGAACTATGAAGTATCCACTGCTGTTTTTCCCAATCCTGAGCGGGGCTTTATACATACTTACATAGCGTATTCGGGTGGTGAAGGTTTAAATGAAACATCGCTGGCAGCATTAAGAGCACAGAATGTATCCATGATACTCCGCTTTTTTTTTTTTTTTGCTTTTAAGGATAAAGCCATTGATGATGCTGAGCTGGCACTGATACAAAGCGACCTCAATAAGATCAGGAATGCAGGCTTAAAAGCGATCCTTCGTTTTGCTTATACAGATGATATGAACAAAGCCGATGCGCCGCTTGCAATAGTACAGCAGCATTTGGATCAGTTAAAACCGGTATTTGAAAATAATAAAGACATCATCGCTTTTGTACAGGCTGGTTTTATTGGCGCCTGGGGCGAATGGCATAGCTCCAGCAACGGCCTTGCTACCACTGAAAATGAAAAAACAGTGCTGGAAAAATTGCTGAGTGTATTACCCGCCGATATCATGGTACAGGTAAGAACACCCGGCGCTAAGCAGGCTATCTTCAACACTACTACACCCGTAAGTGCAGATATTGCTTACTCTGCACAAAGCAAGGCAAGAGTGGGCCATCACAATGATTGTTTTTTAACCGGCGGTACTGACTACGGCACATACAGTGATGTAACGGCAGAAAAACAATACATCAGTAACGAAGCATTGTATGTACCCACCGGTGGAGAAACCTGCCCTCCATCACCTGGCTATGACCCTACCTGCAGCGAAGGAAGAAATGAGATGAAGCGCCTCAAATGGACTTACCTCAATTTAGACTGGTATCCTGCTACCATCAATGGTTGGAAAAGCTCCGGCTGTTTTGATGAGTTCCACACTTACCTGGGATACAGGTTGGCGTTAGTAAGTTCAAAAATTACTTCTTCTGCAGCGGCTGGTGCTAATATTTCTGTAGTAATTAATATGACTAATAAAGGCTATGCTCCGTTGTACAATAAGAAAAATGCCTACCTGGTTCTGAAGAATAAATCTACCGGTGCTTATTATGAAAAGGCGCTTACGGCAGACCTGCGTGAATGCAAGCCCTTGGCTACACAGGGCATTAATGAAACGGTAGCACTCTCAGGCGTACCTGCCGGAACCTATGCATTGTACCTGCGTATTGCAGACAAAGCTGAAGGTTTAAAATCAAGAATCGAGTACGCTGTTAGGTTAGCCAATACCGATGTGTGGGTGGAAGAAAATAATGGCATGAATGATCTGAAACAAACATTAACTGTAACCAACTAATTCATAAAAACTAATTGCTCAACAACATTAAAAAGTAAAGTATGAAAAGAAATATCATTTGCTTTTGTGGGATATTGATATTGACGCTTGCAAATTTTTCCTGTAAAAAAGATAATGTAGATGGCGGATTAAAATCAGTGTTTAGCTATGTGGCTGATGGTTTTAAAGTAACCTTCACCAATTTTTCTACCGGTGCAAAGGAATATAGCTGGGACTTTGGTGATGGCAGCGGTGAAATATCTACCAAAAAAGCGCCACAACATATTTTTAAAGCAAAAGGCGACTTCCTGGTAACATTAACTGCCACTAACAATGGGCAGACAAGTTCGTTTACAGATACCGTTAGTATTATCGGACCTAATATTAAAATAGATGGCGATTTTTCTGACTGGCAATATGTAGACTATGCTCATGTGAATGACGAAACTTATGTAGGCAGCATTAGAGCTATTAAAGCGTTTGCATCCGCCGATGCTGTTTATTTTTATGTAGAAGGCAACGATGATATGAACATGGCCATAATGGATTTATATATTGATTCAGATAATGATCCTAATACCGGTTTTGCTACATGGATGTATCCTGCCGGATCAGGTGCTGATTTTTTATGTGAAGGAAGTCCTGTGGGAGGATGGGGTGATGTATTTAAGCACAAGGGTGCTCCCGGTGATTTTGCATGGGATGGCATTGCAAGCTTTGGAGATGCAATGCATTTTTCTGACTTGAAAACGGAAGGTGGAAAAAAAATCATGGAGTTCTCCATCAAGAAATCAGTGTTAGCTGCAAGTAAAAAATACATCAATTTCTGTATTGTAGAATCTACATCCGGCTGGGCCGAAGTAGGCAAAATACCAGAGGCGGCTGCGCCTTCATCTAAATTTATTGCTGTACAATTATAGCACTGCACTGGAGTAAAATTTTTGACTGTAATAAGTACCCGGACGGTGTCAATGGTATATATTTATGCAATAACCAAAAGCTATTAAAAACACATACGGTGGAAATAGAGCAACCAACTGTCAAAGCTTTAGCAAAAGCATTGCATAATGATACCGGTAAGTTTCAACTTTTTACTCTTACCAATAAGCATAATACCACTTTAACGGCCACTAATTTTGGCGCCACCGTTTTATCACTCATCATTAAAGATAAGGAAGGCAATGGCAGGGATATAGTACTGGGATATGATGAGCCTGCAGCATACGAGAATGATGAATGCTATTTTGGATCGGAGGTGGGCCGATATGCTAACAGGAATGGAGGAGAAGAAATAACCGTTAATGATGAGCGGTACATGATTGCTGTAAGAGAAGGCGGCTATCATTTACACGGCGGTAAGGTTGGGTTTAATAAGAAATTTTTTACAGCAGCAACTTTTGAGGAAAACGGGAAAATGGGTATTGTTTTCCGTTATACAAGTTCGCATTTAGAAGAGGGCTTCCCCGGTGAATTGCAACTGGAAGTTACTTACACACTGGATGATGATAATGCCTGGACGGTGGAGTACAGGGCAACTACCAACCAGGCCACTGTATTGAATCTTACGCAGCATACCTATTTTAATTTATCCGGAGATCCTACGGTTTCTATTTACGATCACAGCGTACTAATTCCGGCCCAATATTATTTACCCGTAAATGCATCCCAGGTGCCCAATGGAGCAATAGTAACGGTTACCAATACCCCATTTGATTTTACTACATTCAAACAAATAGGTAAAGATGCAAATGAAGAAAATGAACAACTAAAACTAAGTGCAGGTTATGATCACAGCTTTGTTTTGGAAAAGCAGCATACCAATAACCTGAAACATGCAGCCACTGTAAAACATAAAAGTGGCGTACAGTTAGATGTGTACACCACTGAACCCGCCGTGCATTTTTATGCTGGCAATTTTTTAGAAAATGTAAAAGGAAAAAATGGCATCACTTATCAAAAGCATGCTGGCCTCTGCCTCGAAACACAGCACTTTCCCGATTCTCCTAACAATCCGCATTTTCCCACTACACAGTTAAACCCTGGTGAGATGTTTTACAGTAAAACAGTATTTAAATTTTCTGCAGCGTAATTACAAATAAAAACCAAACCCAGCGACATTCAACATCTCTTACCAGGAAGATGCAGACTACGCTTTCAATATGGAATAACTTAAACCTTAGCCTTTAAACCAAGACAAACTAAAGGCTTAGAGTTCCAATTTCAAACCTCAAACCATCAACCTCAAACATTTTTCTTCCCCGCTGCATACCCTTTAAGCGCATAGAACAAGATATAAATATAACAAGGCAGCGTACACAGCAAATAAGCCGCATGATTAGTGGTAATATGTTTGTCTTTTAAATAACCATACAATGGCGGAATAATAGCGCCACCCACAATACCCATGATCAAAAACGCAGAGCCCAGCTTGGTAAATTTGCCCAGACCTGCAATAGCCAGCGGAAAAATAGCAGGCCACATCAATGCATTGGCCAAGCCTAGCAGGGCAATAAATGTGATGGCAGTATAACCCGTTGTAAAGAACACACAAACACTAAACACAATGCCCAGCACTGCAGACCATGCCAGTGCATTTTGCTGTGATAGATATTTTGGAATGGTAGCAATACCAATGATATAACCAAGCAGCATAGAGCCCAGCGTAAAGGCGGTAAAGTATTTTGTTTCATC
>CAZDHQ010000196.1:0-7318 GCA_964505135.1 uncultured Ferruginibacter sp. | reverse complement strand
TACATGCTCCTTATAAAAGGTTTCAAGCGTACCGTTGTATGCTAATAAAAACTGGTTACTTGTTTCCTTGTATTTTGGGCAATAATCTTTATTGGGTTTTCCTTCACCTGTTTGCTCCAGGTCTTCCTTTCGCAATCTTTCCATTTCAGCATCATATTTTTTCTTAAGATCATTACCGGGACCGGCTACAAAGTCTGTCGTTCGCTTCATCAATGCACTGGTCTTTCTCATGTATTCTTCCATCACATCATTCATCATTTTCCCTGCGCCTGCAGCATACATGGGAACCACGTTCAGATCACCCATTTTCCTACCGTTGCTCATTGATGTCTTTATTAAGGTAAGGTTACTGTTCATTCTCTTTTGTTGCATAGTAGCCGCCATATCAGTAGCATCCTGCAACTGCTTTTTTAACTGCTCTGTTTCTGTCCTAATAACATCCCTAAAAGCGCCCCATTGGTTGGCAATGCAATCGTCCACAGATTTAGGAAATTCAGGAGCTGCAAATCCTCCAAGGTTTAAGGGATCATTACCAGATTTTTTAGGTAGTGGATAATCAGATCCTTTCATTTTGTAACCTAACTTTCTAAGTCTTTCTTCCTTTTCAATACTATAAGACTGCTCTACTGCTTTTTTGGCAAAGCTCACTGCCTCGGCAGTATTGCCCTTGCTTTCTGCAATCTTAGATTTGATGGTATTTGCCTGCGGATGCCATGCGCATAATACCAATGTTTTTTTCGCATACTCGTCTGCTTTAGTAATTTCTCCCAGGCCAAACCACGCCTGCGAAAGATTATTAAGAATAGTGCTGTTTTGCGGATTTGTTTTATCAAGATAATTTAGCAACGGTACAGCCCATTGTTCGGCACCTGCCATTGTTATAAATGCTGCATAGTTATTAAGACTATTATCATCCGGCTTAGCAGTTATAATTTTTCCCAATATGTAAATAGCGCCCTTGTATTTACCCAGCATCCATAGTTGCACTGCTGCATTTGCAATGGCTGTTGCATTACCTTGTGTTTTATTATTGATCCATTGATATGCCTGTTCGCAATCTGCTTTTTCCTGGGCTGTAAAATGGGTTAATACATCTGTATTCATTTTTTGCACATAAGCGGCTACGTTAGCAGCAGTAACTATTTGCTGGCTGGCAAATGCAATACCGGCCGCATTTTTTGCCGGCACAATTCTATTTTCATCTTCCCATGCTTTGGCTAACTGGGCATCCGAAGCTACCGATGCATTCTTTTGCATCTGTTTCATATCAGGCATTTGAATACCCATACTATCCATCATCTTTTTATCTTCAGGGCTCATATCATTCAGCATTTGCTGAGCCTCCTGTAACATCTTTTGCATTTCTTCCTGCGTGGGTGCTTTCTCTTTTTGATTAGATTTTTTTGCAGGCTGTGCAAACGAGTTTAATGTACTGATGCAGATAACCGCACCGACTAATATAGCTTTCATCTACTTTTATTTTTAAGTTGATTCAAAAAATACCTATGGCTTTTAAAGTGGAATAAGCGTTGCTGTGGCACTCATATTCATAGATGCCATTCCACCAATAGATCCCACCTGTACTACAAAACCACGAAACCCAAATGTGTATGTTCCGGGTGTTATATCAAAAGCAAAAGGTCCAAGGGAATGGTTACTGGTGTAGCGAACTGAAGTAGACAAAGAATTAATACCAACAGTTTTTAAAATAGCGCCATCTTTTAAAATTTCGAAATCCCATGTAGGATAGCAGGGGCCTACATTACAGTTATTATAAATACCTACTCCTATATTAAAAATAACCCGGGTGGATTGCGAAACAGAGATTACCATATTTGTTTCTTGCGGAAAAGGAGCAGTGGTATAATTGGTGGTAATGTTTGCAGTGGAACCTTCCCGAAATAAAACCTGGCTTGCGGGAGCCCACGTAGCAGCACTGCCACTACCGTTTGACATTAACACCTGCCCTGCAGCGCCTGTATTACCATTTACCGCCAGCGCACCTGTTGGCTTCACAGCAAATCTTTCATTGAATGTGCCTGCTGCATCATATCCAATCGCCACATCAGCATTAGGATTATCTGAATAAATCTGCAACCTGTTGCCGGCTACACCAAAACCCACATCACCCGTTGCACCCGGATATAATGTAATTTTTTTTCCCAATGCTGGTGCAAATGAAAGAGGAGCATTGGGGTTTATATTGTTGATACCAACATTGCCATTTTCCTTTATCATGAATCTGCCACCAACAATACCCGGTTTGTCTATTTGAATCTCCCCAAACCCACCAACACTTATTGCCGCTCCTCCGGTTGAAGCGGTAGATGGCCCTTCTATACGCAGTGAACCATTGCTATTTCCAAGATGTAATTTGTAAGATGGATTCGTATTACCAATACCAACATTTCCGCTGGGATTGATAGTAAGATTTTCAACTATAGATGATCCATTATTCGTATAGAATTTAAGATAAGACTTTGGTGAAGCCGCATTGGCTGTTGCATCAAATTGGGCAGCAATAATACCAATCCTTTTTTCTGAATTTGAAATTGCCCGTGATGCCCATGTAACAGAACCTGCTGCTCCACTAACAGAAGAATCTGTTAATAATAGATGAGCCTGGGAATTAGCAGTAAAGTTTTCATTATATATTTCAAGTAGCCTATTGTTACCACCGTGGCCATAAGCAGACGGCGCAACTGTGTTGATGCCTACATTTTGAGCACCAAGGCCCATAGTGCCAAAACTTATACTAACAGCAATCAATAATTTTTTCATTTCATTTTAGCTTTTAATTCTTCTATTTCTTTTTGTAATTCCTTAATACTCTCAATTAACAGCGGCACCAGCCTTGCGTAGTCTACACCTTTGTATCCATCCATTTCACTAACGGCTTCGGGTATTACTTTTTCTACATTTTGTGCGATGAGCCCCATTTGCCGACCGGGTGTAAAATGATTTTTTGCAAACGTTGTAGTTTTCATTTCATACTCTACACCATTTAACTGCATTAATTTTTGCAAAGGAGATTTGATAGCAGTAATGTTTTGTTTAAAGCGTTCATCACTGGCATAGGTGGTACCGTTAGCCCATAAGCTACCAAAGATGGAAAAGGCATAAGCACCGTTGTGTTCTGCTTTTGCTAATTCAGTGTAGGAGCCGGTAGTTTCTATTACACCCAAACTCACTTTTCCATTGGGTATATCATTTTGTAATCTTAATTCACCACCATACACACCAATGCCTACATCACCATAGGTGCCACGGTATAAGGAAATTTTAGTGAGACCTAATGCATTACTGAACTGAAGCGGCACCTGGGCACTGTTGCTTCCTAAGCCTATTCCTACGTTTCCATTGGCAGTATTCATAGTAAGGCCCCAGTTTGCCCCCGTAGCACCATACAAGCCAACCAAATTATCAGATGCCATCCCAATAAAAGCTGGTGTGCTATTATTGGCTGTGTTGTTTAACCAGAGGCCTGCGGAGTTGGTGCCTGTTTTAAGTTGAAGCCTGCCTGTAAGAGTCATTCCAATTTCTCCTGCGTTAATAATTCTCGCCCTTTCAGTAAAATTGTCGCTGCTCCCATAACCAAAAGCAATATTAGCAGCCGCAGCATCTGAATGTATTTGCAATAGAGCGCTCTGTATACCGAATCCATAATGACCGGCGCCAGCTGTATTCCCATAAAGCGATAGTTTATCACCCAGAATGCTGCGGAAGGTAAGTGCGTATTGTGGGTTTGATTCATTTATGCCAAGATTACTGGCAAGACTTAGGTTGCCAGCTACATTTAGACTATTTCTGAAGCTGGCATCACCGGCTACATCCAAATAATTTTGAGGAGCATTTGTGTTGATACCAACTCTATAGTTAGCTGGCGGAATTCCGGTGTATGCACATATTCCAATAGACATTCCTATATTAAAAATATTAGATAGCCGAACGTAGTAGGTACTACCTGCAGTTAACTGTGATATTTTTATACTTACCTCATGTGCAACATAGTTATTGCAATACACTCTGGTAAGTGATGCATTACATGCCGTAGCAGCGAACACTTCTATCTCTACGTTACTGGGATTACCAAACGTTAAATACAAATAAGTATAGTCGTTGGGTGATGTGAATTGATACCAGGTATCTAATCTGTTTGCTCCAATACAACTGCCAGAAGGGAAAGCCATATTGGTGTAAGTGGCCCCAGTAGTATTAACCATTGTGGGTGTGCATGGATCCGCACTGCTAGAAACCGGAAGTACAATTGCTGAACAGATATCATCGTTGGCAGGTTGACAAAAACCAGTGGTATAAACCATGATGAAAAAAAGAACAAGAAAGATCTTACTCATAATAAACCGGGCTTGTTTTCAAATTATTTTTTCTAACTAAATTGAGATAGCCAAGGTAGAGTAAGGCAGGAATTCAACTCATCCCCTAAAAACAGGATTATTGTTACTGCATAAAAATCATGTAAAAAGGGGATGCATGGAAAAGGCAATTCAAGTTTATTTGTAAACAGGATAAGACTATGCAATGGAAAATTTTGTTATTGCTGTTGCAGAACCTGATCTTTTTCTCTTTGGTAGCACAGCCTCCTTCAAAGAAAGACAGCCTTCTGCAAAAATTGAGTTCTTTAAAAGAAGACAGTAACAAAGTATGGGCTTATTATACCTATGGTGAACTATTTGAAAACAGTTCACCTGATTCAGCCGCCTTCTACTACCTAAGAGGGAAACAACTGGCAGATAAAATTAATTTTAACAGAGGAGCAGCAGCTTTTGGAAGCCATTACATTGTAATACTAAATAACAGGGGCGATTTTAAAGAAGCATTAAATGTGGCCAAAGAAGCATTGCAGCTGTATCAACAGCAAGGAGATAAAAAAGAACTGGCAATTGCAAACATTAATATAGGCAGTGAATGGCAATATCTTTCTGAGTTTTCAACGGCTGCCGACTATTATTTAATAGCTAAAAAAACTGCAGAAGAAATAAATGATAAAAGACTGCAGCGCATTTGTAACAATAACCTGGCATCTATTTTTATTGAACTGCAGGAGTTTGAGAAAGGAAAACAATACGCAGAAAAATCATTGGAACTGGCAAAGGAATTGAAAGATGATTACGCTGTTTCATCATCTACTTATAATATTGCCACCGCTGCCATGCATTTAAAAGAATATGATAAAGCATTGGCATTGTACAGAGAAATTGAAGCCATTGGCAAAAGAACAGAAGACCCTATAACAATGCTGGATGGATGGCTTGGCAGTGCCGATGCTTTCAGCGCAATGAATAAAGTAGCAGAAGCAGAAAAAAATTATCAGCAGGTAATTCAATTTTCAAAAGAGCGAAATACACCGGAGTATGAGATGTATGCCTGCATGGGCCTGGGTGATTTGCTGTTAAAAAATAACCGCCTGAATGAAGCTGCAAAATTTATTGATACAGGTATTGTAATTGCAAAAAAACAGGGATCAATGCTGGAGCTAAAAGATCTTTATTTAAAAGCAGCTAATGTAAATGAACAAAAAGGAGATGTTTCATCAGCTCTGGCATTCAGGAAACAGTTTGAAGTAATGAATGATTCTATCATCGGTGAAAAAAGCCGCAGCACTGTAGCCAGCCTGGAAGCAAAGTATGAATTTGAAAAAAAGGAAGCAACTATAAAACAACTGGAAGCAGAAAACAAATTACATGCACTAACCATCCGGCAAAAAGATATTTTGAACTATACTTTACTTGGTGGCACCTTAATTGTTTTATTACTATTTTTTCTTAGTTACCGAAATTATAAACAGCAGCAGGCATTACAACAGCAGCGTATACACGAACTGGAAACAGAAAAAAAATTATTGGCCACTGAAGCAGTATTACAGGGAGAAGAAAAAGAAAGAAGCCGCCTGGCAAAGGATTTACACGATGGACTCGGCGGATTATTATCAGGAATAAAATATTCATTTCAATCTATGAAAGGGAACTTAATAATGACGCCTGAAAATGCACAGGCCTTTGAACGCAGCATGGATATGCTGGACAGTTCAATAAAAGAAATGCGAAGGGTGGCGCATAACCTGATGCCGGAAGCATTGGTAAAGTTTGGACTGGATACTGCTTTAAAAGATTTTTGTAATGATATTAACCAAAGTGGCTCTCTTAAAATAACCTACCAGTCAATTGGATTAGCGGATGCAGTGATTGATCAGACTACCGCTATCACCGTATACAGGATAGTGCAGGAATTGATCAACAATACTATTAAACATGCAGCAGCCAACAATGCAATAGTGCAGGTAAGTAAATCTGATGAATTATTAAGTGTAACCGTAGAAGACGATGGCAAAGGATTTAACACCTCCATACTAAACGCTGCTAAAGGAATTGGATGGAGCAACATTCAAAACAGGATTGATTTGCTAAAAGGTAAACTGGATATAAATTCAACGCCGGGCAACGGCACTTCAGTTCACATAGAGTTTGCGACAGCATAAAGTTTTGAAATGATATTTAAATGAGCAATTAGCATGCTATATTGAACTCCATTATTACCGGCAAAAACAAAAATCATTATATAAAATGCGGCCACGCTTTCCCTGGTTTTTATTTTTCTTTTTTACAATCAATCACGGCATACATGCACAGTCTTTTAACAAAGACAGTGCAAGCAAAGAAATTACCCGGCTGCAAAAATTACCCGCAGATTCAGGAACTGCCCGGCAATTGAGAGACATAGCATACGACCTGCTGGAACAGGATAGTGCGCTATCAAGATTTGCTTTTGAGCTAGCGCTATCAAAAAGCCTGGCAAGCAAGGATGCAGATGCTGTCACTAACAGCTACCGCATGCTGGGTATTTGGTACATGAACTTTGATTATAAAGACAAGGCAATGGACAATTACAGGGCTTCCCTGAGTTCTGCTAACAGTAACCACAATAATTACCTGGCGGCAGGCGCCAATTTTAATATTGGGAATATAAAATATGCTAAGGGTGAATATGATAGCTGCATTGACTATTATCTAAAAGCTGTTTCTCTCTTTGAAGATCCTGCCATCTTGAATACTAAAACACTCACAGAAAAAATTTTAGATAAAAAGAAATCTGATCTCTATTCGAATATCAGCGCTGTTTTTAATCAATTAAAGAATCTAACAAAAGCAGATGAATATATAGACAAGGCCATTGCTATAGCTAAAAAATATAATAGCCCGGCTGCTAAGGATGCCATGGCTTATTATATGCAGCAGAAGGCAGACAACTTTTCTTTAAATGGAGATAAACCTAAAGCTTTGAGCATCCGCCTGCAATATTT
>CAZDHQ010000195.1:0-7320 GCA_964505135.1 uncultured Ferruginibacter sp. | reverse complement strand
TCATGAAGGTGATTTGATCCGTATTCAATTGTCTGAAGAAGTATCTTTTTTGAACAAGGCTGCCATCAGGGAAACATTGGATAAGCTTCCGGAAAATTCCAGTGTAGTAATTGATGCAAGCAATACAAGCTATATTGATTTTGATGTGCTGGAACTGATAAAAGAGTTTAGAGATATAAAAGCCCCAATTAAAAACATCACCAGCAAGCTGACAGGCTTTAAAGAAAAATACCAGGTAGAAAATGAATTGAATGTACAGTCAGTACATTAATAATTTAGTTTATTGATAGTTCGCTTCATCCGCTAAAACAAAAGGTTGCATTATTCTAAATGCAACCTTTCTTTCTTGTTTCAATAATCTTAAATATTCAATCCGCCACAGGCGCTGATGGTTTGTCCAGTAACATAGCTACTTAATTCGCTGGCTAGAAATAAAGTAACATTAGCGATATCTTCTGCAGAAGCAAATCTCCCTAAAGGAATGCCTGCTTTGTATTTATCTGCAGCGTCACCGGTTAAATAGTTCGTCATGTCTGTTTCCACAAAGCCGGGTGCTATTGCATTGCAGCGGATATTACGGCTACCCAGTTCTTTTGCAACTGACTTAGTAAAACCAATTATACCAGCCTTACTTGCTGCATAGCTGCTTTGACCGGCATTGCCCATTTCGCCAATTACACTACTCATGTTAATGATGCTGCCACTCTTGGCCTTCATCATTGGCTTTATCACCTGCTTGGTCATGTTGAATACGCTACTGAGATTTACCTGTATTACCTCATTCCATTGCTCTGGCGTCATACGCAGCAGCAGGTTATCTTTTGAAATACCTGCATTGTTTACGCAGATATCAATGGTACCAAATTCTTTTAATACATCATTTACAAAGCTTTCGCAGGCTGCATAATCTGCAGCATTGCTTTTATAAGCTTTCGCTTTTACCCCTAATGATGTGAGTTTTGCTTCCAGCGCAGCTGCTTTTTCTGCACTGCTATCGCTTACATAAGTAAATGCTACATTGGCGCCATGTTCAGCCAGTTTAATTGCAACACCTTCGCCAATACCACGGGCAGCGCCGGTAACAATCGCAGTTTTTCCTTCCAATAATTTCATGTTTGATGGATTTTACTTGTTTCTGCAAATAAAAGGAATTTGTACGAGCCTTTTATTAATACTACGGTTGGGATGGGGATGAAGAATAATTAAACTGATAAGTTTTGGAGTTGCAGTATTTCCTCCACTATTGTTCTTTCATTGCTAAGCCTTGGTACTTTATGCTGGCCACCTAGCTTTCCCTTACTTCTAAGCCATTCATTGAATGTGCCTTTGGGCATTGCTTTCAATAGCGGCATACGCAATGCAATATCTTTTGATCGCTTGGCTTCATAATCACTGTTGATGGATTTTAAAGCTGCATCCAATTCCTGCGTAAAGGTTCTTATACTGGATGGTGCTTTATCAAATTCAACCAGCCATTCGTGGGTGCCATTATCACCATCAGAAAAATAAACGGGTGCTACTGTGTAATCATTTACAACTGTATTGGTTTTTTCACAGGCTATCGCAATAGCTTTATCAGCATTATCTACAATCACTTCTTCACCAAATGCATTGATAAAATGCTTGAGCCTTCCGCTTACTTTTATTTTGTATGGATTAACCGAAGTAAACTGGATAGTATCTCCAATCAAATAGCGCCATAAACCACCAGTGGTACTAATAACTGGTGCATAGTTTACACCCGTTTTAACTTCGTTTAATCCAATGGTTTTAGGATGTGGCTTTCCATATTCTTCCACAGGCATAAACTCATAAAAGATGCCGTGCTCTGTAAACAACAACATGCCATCATCTCCCGGGCACTCCTGGCCTGCAATAAATCCCTCGCTGGCATTGTATATCTCAAGATAGTTGATAGGTGCACCAATGATTTTTTCAAACTGCTCACGGTAAGGCAGAAACGAAACGCCCCCATGTATATAGAGTTCAAGATTGGGCCAAACTTCTTTGATAGTTTGTTTTTGATTGATGTCTAAAATCCGTTTGAGCAATAACAGTGTCCACGTAGGAACACCGGCTAAAGAAGTTACATTTTCATTGGCCGTGGTCTGTGCTAATTTTTCGATCTTGCTTTCCCACTCATCCAGCAAAGCAATGCTTAGTTCGGGCGTACGCAGCCATTGACCCCAAAAGGGCGAATTTTGCATCAATACAGCACTTAAATCACCGTAATGAATGTCATCATTGATGGTACTGATTTGATGAGAACCGCCAACCACCAAACCTTTACCCGTTAGTAAATCGCTGGAAGGAAAATTTTTATAATAGTTAGACAGCACATCCTTGCTTGCCTGGAAATGATTGTCCTGCAGGCTTTCGTCGCTTACAGGGATAAACTTACTTTTATCGCTGGTGGTGCCGGATGATTTGGCAAACCATTTAATGGGTTCATTCCATAAAATATTTTCTTCCCCTTTCATCATTCTTTCGATGTAGGGTTTTAGATCATCGTATTCGTGGATGGGAACTGTCTTTTTAAAAGACTTTAAATTAAATAGATTGGAAAAATTATACTTCCTGCCAAATTCTGTGTACTGAGCGGACGTAACCAGGTGCTGCAATACTTCACGCTGTGCTGCCACCGGATGATTGCTCCAGTTCTGGATACGCCAAAGACGTAAACGGGCTAACTTGGATATGGCTGGGGAAAGCAACTTCATTTATCGTAGCAAAATACATAATTGAATTTAAAAAGGAAAATGATTTAAAGCAGTAAAAATGATAAGCTTAGCTGAGATATTTAGACTAAGACAGCAATTGTTCTTCTTCTCCATCTTCAGCTATTTCATTACGCTGCTCCCTCGCTTCCTGGTGCAGATAGTCCTTACGTTTCAGCACAAAATTTCTTCCGAGGTACAATCTTCTAACCTGCTCATCGCTTGCCAGTTCTTCTGCTGTACCATGTTTAAAAATTTTGCCATCAATTAAAAGATAGGCACGGTCGCAAATAGAAAGTGTTTCGTTCACATTATGATCGGTGATTAAAATGCCGATATTCTTAAACTTCAATTTTGCAACGATGGACTGGATATCTTCTACGGCAATAGGATCCACACCGGCAAATGGTTCATCCAGTAAAACAAATTTTGGATCCACAGCCAATGCTCTTGCTATTTCCGTTCTTCGTCTTTCACCACCGCTTAAAGTATCACCGTTATTTTTTCTTACACGCTGCAGGTTAAATTCATCCAATAATGATTCCAGCTTATCTTTTTGTTCAGCCTTATTTAATGACGTCATCTCCAGCACTGCTGCTATATTATCTTCTACGCTCAGTTTTCTAAACACACTTGCTTCCTGTGGTAAATAACCAATGCCCATTTTTGCACGCTTGTACATGGGCAGTTTGGTAATATTGATATCATTCAAATACACTTCGCCTGAGTCTGGTTTTACAAGACCTACCACCTGATAAAAAGAAGTAGTTTTGCCTGCGCCATTTGGCCCGAGCAGACCAACAATCTCACCCTGCTTCACATTGAACGAAACATTGTTAACCACCGTACGGCTGCCATAAATCTTTACCAGATCTTTTGTTTGTATCATCCTGATGAATAATAGTTGACGGCAAAAATACTGTAAAGCATCGTCATCAGCAGCATCAGGCAATATTTAACATAGTTTGTGTTTTATTGGTATTCATTTAAGTTTGCAGATATTTTTTCCAGCACATGAAAGTTACTGACCATATAACACAGGCAAAAGACACCTTAATCTCTTTTGAGGTACTGCCTCCTTTGAAAGGAAAAACAATCAATAGCTTATTCAATCATTTAAACCCTTTAATGGAGTTTAAACCCTCTTTTATCAATGTTACCTATCACCGCAGCGAAACAATGTTTAAGAAAAAAGCGGATGGTACTTTTGAAAAAGTTGAAACTCGAAAAAGACCAGGTACGGTTGCCATTTGCGCTGCATTAAAAAGTCACTATAATGTTGATACTGTTCCACACTTGATATGTGGTGGTTTTACCAAAAGAGATACAGAAGATGCATTGATTGATCTTAGCTTTTTGGGTATTGATAATGTTTTGGTGTTAAGAGGTGATGCGCCAAAGAACGAAGCCAACTTTGAGGCAGAACCAGGTGGGCATGCTTATGCTGTTGACCTGCTGAAACAAGTAGTAAATCTTAAAAACGGTATTTATTTAGAAGAAGATATTAAAGATGGTGGTAAGGCTGATTTCTGTATTGGCACCGCTGGTTATCCTGAAAAACATTTTGAAGCACCTAATATTGATACCGATCTGCAATACTTAAAAGCCAAGGTGGACGCCGGTGCTGATTACATCATGACCCAAATGTTTTTTGACAACAAAAAGTTTTTTGATTTTGTAAAGCGATGCCGGGATATGGGAATTGATGTGCCCATTATTCCAGGCCTAAAGCCCATTACCAATAAAAAGCAGTTGACAGTGTTGCCCAAAATATTTCATGTGGATATTCCGACGGATCTTTCTGATGAAATCATTAAAGCAAAGACAGATGAAGAAGTGGAAGCAATAGGAACACAATGGCTGATACAGCAATCAAAGGAATTAAAAGCATTTGGAGTACCGGTGCTGCATTATTACACACTGGGTAAACCAAAAGTGATTTATAACGTAGTAAAACAAATTCGTTAAAAAATAAACCCTGTCAATGACAGGATTTATTTTTTAATAGCTGCTTATTGTTGATTATTTCTTATGCAAAGGAATACCAACAGATAAACTCCACGTACGGAACTTATTTTTATCATTTGAGCTGTTGTCACTTTGAGTAGAATTAATCTTTGCAAGACCAAGACCATAATTTACTTTGATCAGGACTTTAGATAAGTCTACACCAGCACCAAAGTTTAAACCATAATCAAATCTTTTCAATTTGTTGTATGCAGCATCGTCCTGCTCTGAAGTCAACGGATCATCGTTACTGAATTTTATGTTGTTTGAAGATGATGCAGTGATACCAGCAATCTTTGAATCAAATTTTGATTTACCTGCAATCCCTACCGCTATATAAGGGCCAGCATTGACAAAGAAACCAGGGCCACTAGTATTGAATGGAACTTTGAACAATACATTCAACGGCACTTCCAGATACATTGGATTAAACTTAGTCCTTACATAATCACCATTGCTAAAGTTAGTTTCTGTTTTAGAACCATGGCCATTAAAAAGGATGCCCGACTCAAGATCGAAAGTTTCAGATAATCCGAAACGGGCTAATACACCGGCATTAAAAGTGGCAAGATTGTTTGCATTAAATGTTTCGCCTGAATTGGTCTTTGTAATGTTTGCAAGGTTTAAACCTCCTTGTACGTAAACCTGGGAATGTGCAGCAAATGCAAATACTGCTAGTACGGATGAAAAAAATAGTCGCTTCATAAAATGGTTTTGATTAAAAGTTTAGAACGTTTGTTTTGATCGTTCATTTATAATCACCGTTATTGAAAAAACTATGCCAGCGGTATCATTGCTTATTTTACAAGTGACCGAAAGACTTTCTCGTCAACCTTAACCGGGTATTTCTTTTTTAACGAAGCGACCCATTGTTCTTCCAGGTATGTTTGATAATCATTTATCACCAAACCCCTTGCTTCATCAAAACTTCTCTGTTGCCCGGAGGGATATATTTTGAACACTCTTACAAAGCCTGCGGTATTGTCGCCCGCATTTAATAATGGGTTTGTAATAGTGCCTTCGCTTAGTGCAGCACCTACAGGAATTTGTAGCTGTGCAATTTCATACCTGCCTGAATCTGCCTGTATGGTTCCTTCACTTGCTTCTGTAATTTTTTTCCAGTCTTTTCCGCTACGCAATGCAGCCACAGCGTCTTCTGCGGTTTTCATACTGTTGCAATTAAATAAGATAGCATCAGCACTTTGATCCCAAAAATATTTTGTTTTATTGGCTTCATAATACTTCTTTAAACCAACAGTATCTGCTGAGGCTTTGCTCCAAATCTTTTTCTCCATAATTTCAAAAAGCATATTACCTTCTTTAAATTCTTTCACCTGGTATTTAAAATCTTCATTGAATTCTTCCAGGTGGTTGCGGTAATATTCAGTTATAACAGTTGAAATATATTTATCCAGCAAGGCTTTATTATCTTCTCCTTTATATACATCCTGGTTCAATTTATAATCTCTTACAAAACTTAACCAGTCACTTCCTTTAACATTTGATTTAGAAAATGAGAAAATAATCTTTTTGCTTAGTGGAAAATTTTTCACAGCTCCTGTAGCTGATACGCTATCTGCATATTGAAAGAGTTCCGCATCTTTTACTAAAGGGTTTCTTTTGAATCCTGTTTTTGCAGTTATCTCTCTTGTAAAATTAGCTTTGGCTATTTCTACTCTTGGATCAGCCAGCACCTGCTGTTTTAATATCGCCAATACTTCATCTGTTTTTTCTGTTGATGCAGGTGTTTGAGCAAGTCTTTTTACAATATGAAATCCAAAGTTGGTAAAAATTGGCTTGGTTATATCGCCATCCCTTTTCAATGCAAATACTGCTTTTTCAAAAGGTGGCTCAAATTTACCGGTACCAAATTCCGGCATTTCACCACCGGTTTGAAAAGTCATTCTATCATCACTGTAAGCTTTTACCAGTGCCGTAAAATCAGCGCCTGACTGCAATGCACTGTACAATGAATCAGCTCTTTTTTCAATAATTTTTAATTCAGGGCCACTCACATCCGGCGGCACCGCCAGTAATATCTGCGCAACTTTCCATTTACCTGCACTCACTCTCTCTTCTGCATTTTTAAAAATATGCAAGCCTGATTTATTTCTGTAAAATTTTGTTACACCACCTGGTTTTAATTCATAAACTAAATTTTCAATTGGATAAGGCAAAGAAAAGACAGTGATAAAGCCAAGATCAGCTCCTTTCAAGAAACCGCCTTTTTGTTTTGACTCTTCCACCATTTCATCATAGTTGGTTTCTCCTTTAAGTAGTTCTTCTCTTGCTTCATTAATTATTTTTTCTGCTTTTGAAATTTCATCAGTACCGGATTTTGGATTAAGTGGAACATAAAAATGCAATACATGAATGTCTTTCTGGCTTTTCTTAAATGCATCATCTACCAGCACATTCATTGTTTTGTCATCATTCAGGTAATTTTCTTCCAGTTGATTTTTAAAATTCTGAGCATCATATTGTATTTGCGGAAGGGTGTCTATCCGAAGGGCAGCAGCTTCTTTTACTTTTAGTTTAAACTTGATGTATAGGTTGAGGTATTCTCTTAAAGATTTTTCAGAACCGGCATCAGGTG
>CAZDHQ010000194.1:0-7331 GCA_964505135.1 uncultured Ferruginibacter sp. | reverse complement strand
GGGGATACCAGTACGTGGAAACTTGTCAAACACTTTGGTGCGAAAAGACTTATAGCCTGTTAATCTACCCTCCCAAAAAGGAGAATTGGTGCTCAGCGCATAGATATGTGGTAGAAAATACCTGGCAGAGTTAGCAATATGGATAGCCAATTGCCTTGATTCCATACCAACGTGAACGTGTAGCCCAAAAATCAAATTGCTCCTGGCGGCTTCCTGTAATTCATTTACTATTTCATTGTACCTAACATGATCTGTTATCAGCTGGCTTTCCCAATGGCTAAAGGGGTGTGTGCCCGAAGCGCCTACTTTTAATCCAATACCCTCAGCAATTTCACTAATTGTTTTTCTTAATAATGAAACATCAGCCAATGCTTCATCCACATCCTGGCAAATATCCGTGCCCACTTCCACTACAGCCTGGTGCATCTCTGCCTTTACTTTATCTTTAATCACCTTATGTCCTTCCTGTACTATTCTTTGTTCATGGCTCTTTAATTCCCTTGTTACAGGGTCAATCACCATGTATTCTTCTTCCACACCCACTGTAAAGTTTTTGTAAGAGATGTTTGCCATATTAGTTGATAATTATTCAGTTGAATTATTATTAATTGAAAATTAGAAAGTTGATAATTGATAATGTTTCACATCATTTGGTTCACTTGCTTTTCGCTTTATCTCTGCTGTAAAAAGCGCTAAATAATTATCAATTATCAATTAACCAATTATCCATTAAACAACGCCTGTTTTGCAGCACTTCTTTTTATGTATTCTCCCCAGGTTAGATTATCTGCACCGGGAACTTGAGCTAATGCTTTTTCTATTGCATAGTTGGCTGCTGTTTCTACCACCCATTCAAAGTTTTCTTCTCCTACGCTTGGCCTGTCTGCATCTGGTGCAGGATTGCAGAAATCAATGGCATAAGGAATGCCATCTCTCAGTGCTAACTCTACTGTATTAAAATCGTAACCTAAATAATGATTGATGCGTAATACAATATCCGTCATCAATTGCAATTTTTCTGCTGAAGGTTTAAAGTCTGCTACATATCTTAAATGATGCGGATTGCGTGGCTCATAGCTCATGATTCTTACATGCTTGCCACCAATGCAGTAGCAACGATAATACTCTTCAAAAACAATTTCTTCCTGCAGCAGCATTACCAATTCGCCTGTTTCAGCATGCTTTTCAAAAAAATCGTCTACGCTTGTTAGTTTGTATACATTTTTCCATCCGCCGCCGGCAAATGGTTTCATGTAAGCCGGGAAACCGATGTAGTTAAAAATGCCACCCCAGTCAAGCGGGTAAGATAAATTTCTAAATGATTCTGCAGAGGTATCAGCCGGTAAATCTCTTGAAGGCAGTATCACTGTTTTTGGAACAGGCACATTAATTTTTGTAGCAAGGCAGTTATTAAAAAACTTTTCATCTGCACTCCACCAAAATGGATTGTTAATTACAGCGGTGCCACATAAAGCTGCGTTCTTCAAATAAGCTCTGTAAAAAGGAACATCCTGTGATATGCGGTCAATGATTACTGCATAGTCTGTAGCATCTCCCTGTATTACTTTTTCGATGTAAACAGGTTCAGCTATTACACCATCAATATTTTTGCTGTTAACCCTGGCAACAAAAGCTTCAGGAAATGTCCGCTCCTTGCCATGGAGTATGCCTATTTTTTTCATGTTCTGGATTTGAATGGTTTGAAGATGAGTGTCTCTTACCAAATATATTTTCTACCTTCTTATCTACCAAATTAATATTATGTGTCTGAATGATCTAAGCAGTGTTATACTACTTTCAATAGCAGGGTTTCCTTATTTTTGAATAGTATGCCAAAGGAAAAACTGTTTGATGTTAAGGTAGAAAAGCATTTGCTTCATTCGCATTTTTTAAAACGGGATGTAAAAGTGGATGCTTATTTGCCAAATGTTTCAATAACTGATGGAATTAGTTTGCTATTGATCAATGATGGGCAAGACCTTGTGACAATGCAGTTCGAAAAAATTCTGCACAACCTTTATTACTACCATGCCATCAAACCAATCCTGTGTATTGGAATGCATTGTTCTGAAGACCGCAAGAATGAATATGGCACAGCAAAAATTTTGGACTATAAAGGTAGAGGAGCAAAGGCAGCATTGTATTCAAGGTTTGTAATGGATGAGTTGATACCTTTTGTGCGAACGACCTATGCGATTAATTCTTTCAGCGAAAAATCTTTTGCAGGGTTCTCGTTAGGAGCTTTGAGTGCAATGGATATTGTTTGGAACCATCCGCACGAGTTTGTAAAAACGGGTGCATTCAGTGGTTCCTTTTGGTGGCGGGATAAGGCGCAGGAAGATGAAGACTTTGATGAAAACTTTCATCGCATTATGCACAAGCAGGTTAGGAACGGTGGCTTTTATCCATGGCTGCAATTTTTCTTTGAAGTAGGCACCCAGGATGAAACTGCAGACCGAAACAATAATGGAATTATTGACGCCATAGATGATACGATCAGCCTGATTGATGAATTGAAAACGAAAGGATATCCGGATGGAGCAATAAAATACCTTGAGCTGCAGGATGGTAGGCATGATGTTCCCACCTGGGCCAGGGCCTTCCCTGATTTTTTAAGATGGGGATGGAGTAAATAATTACTTTGTTCTGCCAGGATATTCAAGCAAGGCTTTTTCCAAACAATCCATCGCTGCATTGATGGCATCGGTGTTTAAAACATAGGCCAGTCTTACTTCCTGTTTACCTAAACCTGCAGTGCCATAAAAGCCGCTTGCAGGCGCCAGCATTACTGTTTGATTATTGTAAGAAAATGATTCCAGCAGCCACTGGCAAAAATTATCTGCATCATCCACCGGAAGTTTAGCCATTGCATAAAATGCACCACCAGGGCTTGGGCAAAACACTCCCGGAATTGCGTTTAATCTTTTTACAATTGTGTCACGCCGTTTTTTGTATTCAGCCTTGGTGCTGTCAAAATAATTTGATGGGAGATCAACAGCTGCCTCTGCTAAAATTTGAGCAAAGGATGGAGGGCTTAATCTTGCCTGTGCAAATTTCATTACAGAATTGATCACCTCCTTGTTCTTAGTAATCAATGCCCCAAGTCTTCCTCCGCAGGCACTGTAGCGTTTACTGATGGTATCCATCAGCACTACATTGTCATCTACGCCGGTTAGATGCATGGCACTTGTATGCGTTCCATCATAGCAAAATTCCCGGTATGCTTCATCTGAAAAAAGGAATAAGTTATGCTTACGCACAATCTCTTTCAGCACTTCCATTTCTTCCTTGCTGTATAAATATCCAGTTGGGTTGTTGGGATTGCAGATAACAATCGCTTTAGTTTTTGGCGTGATGGCTTTTTCAAACTCTTCAATTGGAGGCAATGCAAACCCTGTTTCAATAGTAGAAGTTATTGGTTTTACAATAATGCCAGCCTCCATTGCAAAGCCATTGTAATTGGCATAAAAGGGTTCAGGAATTATCACTTCATCACCTGCATCCATACAGGCCATAAAGCCAAACATAATGGCTTCACTTCCTCCTGTAGTTACAATGATTTGTTCATGTGTTACACTAATGCCTACCTGCTGGTAATACTGCACCAGTTTTTTGCGATAGCTTTCATTCCCTGCGCTGTGGCTGTATTCCAGCACTTTAAAATTGCTGTGGCGAACGGCGTCTAAAATTGGTTCGGGTGTAGCAATATCAGGCTGGCCAATATTAAGGTGATAAACTTTAATACCTTTTCTTTTGGCTGCTTCTGCAAATGGAACCAGTTTTCTGATGGGAGAAGCAGGCATTTGCTGCCCCCGTAGGCTAATGTGTAACATGCCACAAATATAGTTGGTGAAATCAAACATTTAAATTCTGCCTTTTTTGATGGCTTCTTTTTTAAAAAAGATAATCTCTACTCAACTATCAGGTATCAAATTATGTTACATCTAATTTTTACATTTTATTGATTTAGGTTAATTCAGATCTCTATCGGTATCTGATTCCTATTATCTTTGCGCTCACGTGAAAAAAGCTTTGGTGTATATATGGCTCTTGTTGTTTGTTAATACCTCCCTGCTGATGCCGCAGGGTAGCGGAGCTATTGTTTACAGCAATGCGTCAATTGAAAACGCTGACTTCTGCTCCCTGTCACAATGGATATATAGCGCAGTATGTGAGCACAATAAAAAAGCGCCTCACCCTGGCAACGATCAGGAAGGCGGTAAGTCTGGTCAAAACAATATAGATGATGATTATTGCCACCGTATGTATCAGCGTTTTGAATTAATCATCCATACAACAGTTACGCCTAACAATTCGGGTTTCCCCGAATACACAGAACTCCATTTTTCCAACCCATCTTCTAATATAACCGTTCCACCTCCAGAGTTTTCCTGATTTATTCTTTTGATCCATTGAGGATCTAACACACAAATAGTTCCAGGCAATGAGTTGGAGCTATGGGAGATTATTAATTTTTAAATACAAATTTTATGAACCGTCGTTTGATACGATCGGCCATTGTGCTGGTATCGTTATCCTTTATCTTAATCTCAAGTTATTCATGTAACAACAAAGCAAAGGAGCAATCAAATGCTGGAGAAAAATACCAGGTTATAAAGCCGATAGTGGTAGATACTGTTTATGAAGAACAGTATGTAGCCGAGATACATGCGTTGCAGAATGTGGATATCCGCACAAGGGTAAAGGGATTTGTAGAGCAGATACATGTAGATGAAGGCAAAGCTGTAAGCGCAGGCCAGCTACTATTTACACTCAGCAGCAGAATTTTTAAAGAAGACCTTTTAAAAGCAACTGCGCAGTTAAAAAGTTTAACAGCAGATTTAAAAGCAGCAGAAGTAGAGTTAAAAAATACCAGCTCATTGGTACAGAAAAACATTGTATCTAAATCCGAGTTGGAAATGATGCAGGCTAAAAAAGAGGCTATCGAAGCTAAAGTGGAAGAAGCTAATGCCGCAATTGCTGTAGCAAAACTTAATCTTTCATTCACTGAAGTTCGGGCACCGTTTAGCGGAATGATTAACCGCATACCTTATAAACAGGGGAGCCTGGTGGAAGAAGGTACTTTGCTCACTACTATTTCTAATAGCAGGGAAGTTTTTGCTTATTTCAATTTCTCTGAAGCAGACTATCTGAATTATGTAACCTCAGGTCAAAAAGATCGGCTGAGTAAGGTTCAGCTATTATTGGCCAATGATAGTCTTTATAGCCATCCTGGCATAATTGAAATGTCTGAAAGTGAATTTGATGCATCCTCCGGTAATATTGCTTTTCGTGCCAGGTTTCCTAATCCGGAAACATTACTCAAACATGGCAGTAATGGAAAGATCATCATCACCAAGCCACTAAAGAATGCGCTGCTTGTACCGCTTCGGTCCACCATTGAAATACAGGATAAAGTATTTGTGTTTGCAGTGGATGAAAAGAACCATGCAAGACAAAAGATCATCATTCCAAAAATGCGTTTGCCTCATTTCTACGTGGTTGAAAAAGGAATTTCCCGTGATGACAGTATCCTGTATGAAGGTGTAGAAAATATTAAGGATGGAGAATTAATTCAGCCTGAGCTGATAAAGTTTGAATCATCCAACTATATCAGCAAACGATAAAATCAAATTACTTTATGACAGCTAAGTTTATACATCGTCCGGTATTATCAATTGTGATATCGGTAATCATCACTTTGCTCGGTTTACTTGCTCTTACCCAACTGCCTGTAACGCAGTTCCCTGATATTGCACCCCCAGAAGTTACAGTAACAAGTAAATACACTGGCGCAAATGCGGAAACCGTTGTAAAAGCCGTAGTAACACCTATGGAAAGAGCCATTAACGGGGTACCAGGGATGGCATATATGTCCTCTGTATCTGGTAATGATGGCACCAGCGTAATCCAGATCGTTTTCAAAGCAGGAACCGATCCTGATGTAGCCGCAGTAAATGTTCAAAACAGGGTTTCTTCCACGCTGGATGAATTACCTGAAGAAGCAATAAAAGCGGGCGTAATAGTAGAAAAAGTGCAGAACAGTATGCTGATGTACCTGAACATACTCGGGTCAGACACTGCATTAGACGAAAAATTCCTATTCAATTTTACAGATATAAACATACTGCCTGAATTAAAGCGTATTGAGGGTGTTGGTTTTGCCGATATAATGGGTTCACGTGAATATGCAATGCGTATCTGGTTAAAGCCAGATAAAATGGTGATGTACAATTTATCCGCACCGGAAGTAATTGCTATGCTTAAGGCACAAAATGTGGAAGCGGCCCCCGGCAAGATTGGTGAAAGCTCAGGCAAGACTCCCCAGTCTTTGCAGTATGTTTTAAAGTATACCGGTAAGCACAACAGTAAGGAAGGTTATGAGAATATGGTTTTAAGAAACGAGGAAAATGGAGAGCTGTTAAGACTGAAAGACATTGCTGAAGTGGAATTTGATTCCCAGGAATATGATGTGCTTTCAAAAGAAAATGGGAAACCTTCTGCAGCGATCATGATTAAGCAGCGACCAGGTACCAATGCAAAAGATGTAATTGAGCAAATAAAGCTTCGCATGAAGGAAATAAAAGCCAGCTCTTTTGTGCAGGGCATGGATTATACTATTAGCTACGACGTTTCTTCTTTTCTTGACGCTTCCATTCATGAAGTGATTAAAACGTTGATTGAAGCTTTTATCCTGGTAGCCATTGTTGTATTTATTTTTTTACAGGATGGACGCTCTACACTTATTCCAATTCTCGCCGTTCCAGTGTCATTAATCGGTACTTTCTTTTTTATGCAATTGATGGGGTTCTCCTTAAATCTTATTACCCTGTTTGCATTGGTGCTTGCTATTGGTATTGTGGTTGATAACGCCATCGTGGTGGTAGAAGCAGTTCATGCAAAAATGGAGCATTCCGGCATGGGGGCCAAAAAAGCTACGGAGCAAGCTATGCGTGAGATCAGTGGAGCTATTATGGCAATCACATTGGTAATGTCTGCAGTTTTTATTCCTGTTTCTTTTATGGACGGTCCTACGGGTATTTTCTACCGGCAATTTTCTCTAACCATGGCGGTATCTATTGTATTGTCAGGTGTTACTGCATTAACGCTAACGCCAGCCTTGTGCATGATGATGCTTAAAAATCCGCATGCAGCCAATAGCCGTAAAAAGAAAAACTGGCTTAGCCGCTTCTTTGATGGGTTTAATAAAAGGTATGAGAATTTATCAAATTCCTATGGAAGATTGCTTGGCTTTATAGCAAACAGGAGGGTGGTAACCTTTGGTGCACTGTTGTTATTTAGTATAGGAGCTGGGCTCGTAGGCAGGATTG
>CAZDHQ010000193.1:0-7402 GCA_964505135.1 uncultured Ferruginibacter sp. | reverse complement strand
GTATAGCCAACAATTGCAGGAGTATGGATTTATGCAGCAGGTATGTTCATTCTAAAGCCGATGCCATGTATGGTTTCAAGCACCACCGCAGGATCTGCCTTAAAATATTTTCTAAGCCTGGTGATAAAAACATCCATGCTCCTGCCTAAAAAATAATCATCCTTTCCCCAAACGTTCAGCAGCACTTCTTCCCTTTTCAATACTTTATTGGCGTGCTCACAAAGAAACTTTAATAGATCTGCTTCCCTCTGAGTTAAGGATATTTCTTCACCAGGCGTATATAATTTTAGATTGGTAAAAGAAAAACGCAAAGTGCCGAGCTTATATTCCACTGCCTCATCAGCATGCATTTTCTTTGTTCTTCTTAAGAAAACTTCCATCCGCATCAGCAGTTCTTTCATGCTAAATGGTTTGGTAATATAATCATCCGCACCGGTTTTAAATCCGTCGAGTTTATCCTGTTCCAGTGATTTTGCAGTCAAAAATAAGATAGGCACTACATCGCTTCTTTGCCGGATTTTTTTAGCCAGTGTAAAGCCATCTTTCACCGGCATCATTACATCCAGCAGGCAAATATCAATACCGCCTCTGCCAAATTTCTGCCACGCTGATTCACCATCGGCACACCAAACAACCTCATATCCTTCCTCTTCCAGGTTATCCTTTATCACAAAAGCCAGTGAAGTATCGTCTTCTGCCAGTAATATTTTTGCTTTGGGTTGCATTGTTTATCTTTTTGGTAATTGTATTTTAAATTCTGTGCCTATACCGGGCACACTATTGATAATAATTTTTCCATTGTGTGCATCTATTACTTTCTTTACAAAATTCAATCCTAAACCAAAACCATTTACATTATGCACATTGCCTGTGGGTACCCGATAAAATTTTTTAAACAGGTATTTAATATTTTTTTTCTCAATACCAATACCGTTATCTTTTACCGAAATAGAATAAAATTCATCATTACCATTTTGCAGTTGTATGATGATATGCGGCTGGTTATTACTGTATTTTAATGCATTTTCTACCAGGTTAATCAATACCAGTTGCAGGTGTGCTTTATCGGCATTAATCACAGGTTCATTTTCGTCCGGTTGAAACTCCACGGTAGCGTCCCTCATTCTTACCAATGGCTCTATTTGATCAAGCGCATGCTGAATAATGCTGTTTAGCTGGCAAGGCTCTTTTTCCATCACCAGCTTTTTGGTTTCACTGCTCACTGTTTTCAGCAGCCGTTCTACCTGGCTCTGTAAGTGCTCTGTTTGTTCTTTTATCACATTGCTGTACTTAATCAGCCGCTCCGGCTTTTCAGCAATATTGGGTTGCGTTAATACGTCGCCTGCAATTTTCATTACAGCTAGCGGTGTTTTAAATTCATGTGTAAAATTATCAACAAAGTCTTTCTGTAATTCGTTCAAAAATTTTTGCCGGTATAAATACAGCAGGCTGATAGTAAGACCAATCAGAATCAATAACAGGAAAACAGCTGTCACAATCCAAAACATCATTTCATGAATGATGTATTTGCTGCGATGCGGAAAATGGAGCAGCAGGTAATCATGGTCTTTTTTTACCACAGGTAATTCAGCATCACTTAAATCTGGATAACGGGATGCTGCAGTAGAAAGATAAGTTTGATACAAATAACGGTGTTCATCGCTGCTGTACACTGCAATATTGCAGTCGGCCCATACATCAAAATCTTCAAACTCATTTCGCAGGTAAAATTGTAATGTATCTCTTGGGGGAATAGAATCCAATTTTACAACATAAGTATTGATGTCAATCGTCTCCACAATTTTATTGATCTGCATTTTGGGATCATCCGTAATATCGATATCTCCAAACAATCCCCTGATGCTTTTGATTACGCCTGCATTAAATTGCTGCTCTTCCAGTGTATATACTCTTTTCAGCCAATACAATTGTGCAAGCAGAATCAGTGCAATGATTACACTGCATCCAAGCATGATCCATCTTAAAGTAGCTGACCGCATAAACCGCAAATTTCTGTTGAATCAGTAATATGATGTTCTTATGTTGGTTAATTGGTTGTTAAGTAGAAATTCATTATAATTATGAAATAGAACTACCAACTGTTAATAAAGTAATTTTGTGCTTGATGAACACCCACACCCAAATCTTCCAGGCTACAGATCCTAAACGCTGGCGAAATTTCAAATGGTCGTTACGAACAATACTAATGATCTTTTTATTCTTTTTAGTTGTATTGGTAATTGCACTTATTAGAGGCTCCATTCCATCACTTCCAAACCTGGAGGCTAAGTCAAAAGCATACCAGGAAAAAATGGATCCTTCTAATCCACTTACCTTTAGCCAAACCTACAACAAAAAATATAAGGGATTTAAGGAGTTCCTGGATAAAAAAACAAAAGAAGATTCAATAAAAAAAGCGAAACAGTTAGAAAACAAAACCATTGGCATCAATACCATCAGGGCGGCATTTTATACGCCATGGACTTCCAATACATCTTTACCTGATTTAAAAAAGAATGGCAGTAAGCTGAATGTGATTTTCCCTGAATGGTTTTTTATCAATCCTGCTACGCATAATCTTGAAACAAGAATTGATAGTGCCGGTTTAAAACTAATGCACAAAGAGCAACTACGCATTATGCCAATGCTCAGCAATTACAATTCAGCCAAAAAAGATTTTGACGGAACATTGCTGCATGAGATTTTAAATAATGCTGCAAAAAGAAAAGCTTTCATAACCCAGCTGACTGATACATTGACCCATTATCAGTTAAATGGTATTAATGTAGATTTTGAAGAGCTAAAAGAAAAAACCAATGAGCCACTAAATATTTTTCAGAAAGAATTATACGAAACGCTGCATTCAAAAGGTATGACAGTGACCATGGATGTGGCAGTGGACAATGATGATTATGACTATGAGCGATTAAGCGAAAGCAATGACTATATCATCCTGATGGCTTATGATCAGTATAATGATGCAACAGGAGCCGGGCCCGTAAGTGCTCAAAAATGGATTGAACAAAAAGTAGATGAGGCAGCAAAAAAAATTGATCCTGAAAAAATTATTTTAGGCATTGCGGGTTATGGATACAAGTGGACAAAAGATGAAGAAGGTAAAACGGAGGTGGAATCTATTACTTATGATGAGGCCATTAACCTGGCAAAAATTAAAAATGCGCCTATTGATTTTGACAACGATAGTTACAATCTACATTTCAGCTACACAGATCAGCAAGCAAACGAAGAGGATACTACCGTTGAAACCCTTCATCATGAGGTATGGATAACAGATGCTGCTACCACTTTTAATGTGCTCCGCTTTAGTGATGAATATGCTACGGCAGGTACAGCACTGTGGCGATTGGGCAGTGAAGATGCAAGAATGTGGGCCTATTATAACCGCAGTTTATCCAATGCAGATTTAGCTAAAAATCCTTTTGATTTCAATTTACTTTCTACTATACCCATTATACCAGACAACGTGGGATTTGATGGTGAAGGAGAATTACTGAATATCGTTGCCAGTCCGCAGGAAGGCAAAATAAAATTGGAAGTGGATAGTACAGAACTATTAATTGCTGAACAAAATTACCTTCAGCTTCCCTCCGGCTATATTATTCAAAAATTTGCAGAAGATAAAACCAAGGCTGGGCCGGGGCATAAACTGATTCTCACTTTTGATGATGGCCCTGATCCGGAATGGACACCGCAGATACTTGACATTCTTGAAAAGGAAAAAGTGCCTGCAACATTCTTTGTGGTAGGCCTGCAGGCAGAAAAAAATATTCCCTTGCTGCAGCGTATCAATAAGCTGGGTTTTGAAATAGGCAATCACACTTTTACACACAGTAATGTGGCCAAAATGAGTCCGCAAAGAGCAGGGCTTGAAATGAAACTCACCAGGCTACTAATTGAAAGTGTAACTGGCCGGTCTACTATTTTATTCAGGGCGCCGTACAATGCTGACTCTGAGCCGCACACCTATGAAGAATTGGAACCAATTGAAAGAAGCCGCCAGGAAAATTATTTAACCGTGGGGGAAAGCATTGATCCTAACGACTGGCAGGTAGGTGTAAGTGCTGATTCCATTGTTGCAAGAACTATCCAACAGGTATCAGAAAGAGATGCAAGCATTATTCTCTTACACGATGCAGGCGGCTTAACGAGAAAAGCTACCGTAGAAGCATTGCCGAAAATCGTTGACTACTTCAAGAAAAGAGGCTACAAATTCACCACGGTGGCCGACCTGATGTGTAAAACAAAAGATGATGTAATGCCAAAAATTCCGACAACCAAAGACGGGTGGCTGGCAAAAACCAATTTCTTTTTTGCAGAAACTACTTACTGGGGCAGTCATATCATTTTTGCGCTGTTTATTGTGGGCATCTTATTGTCAATAGGAAGGATGGCTGTGATGGCTGGTTTAGCTGCATTACAGCAAAGAAGAGAATCCAAACAAAATGCATCCCTTGCTGCAAAAGGCCTGGCCGCAAAAAATCCATTGGTAAGTATCATCGTTCCTGCCTACAATGAAGAGGTAAATGCAGTAAGAACGGTGAAGAGTTTATTGCAGCAGGATTATCCTAACCTGCAGGTAGTATTTGTAGACGATGGCAGCAAAGACAGTACCTATCAAAAGGTAAAAGATGCTTTTTTAGGTGATCCTAACGTTTTTGTGTACACGAAACCAAATGGAGGTAAAGCAACTGCTCTCAACTTTGGTATAGCCAAAGCTGAAAGTGACTTTGTGGTGTGCATTGATGCAGATACACAGCTTAAAAGTGATGCGGTAAGCAAGCTTATGTGTCAATTCTTTTCTACTGAAAATGGAGCTGAAGACGAGTTGGTAGGAGCGGTAGCCGGCAACGTTAAAGTGGGCAATGAAGTAAACATGATCACCCGCTGGCAGAGTATAGAGTACATTACTTCACAAAACTTCGACCGCCGTGCTTTTGATTTATTGAATTGCATCACTGTGGTACCAGGTGCCATCGGCGCATTTCGAAAAGAAGCTATTTTACAGGCAGGTGGCTTCACCATGGATACCCTGGCAGAAGATTGTGATCTCACCATGCGCCTGCACAGAAACAATTACAAAGTACGCAACTGCACAGCAGCGATCTCTTATACCGAAGCGCCGGAAACATTAAAACAATTCCTTAAACAAAGATTCCGCTGGAGCTTTGGTGTAATGCAGTGCTTCTGGAAACACCGGGATGCAGTATTTAACCCCCGCTATAAAAACTTTGGTATGGTAGCATTGCCCAATATCCTCATCTTTCAAATGATACTTCCGTTTTTGGCACCACTGGCAGACCTGCTGCTGGTAGTAAGCTTAATATCGGCGGGGCTGGGCATCATACCTGCAGATATTGGTAATATTGTTTTTTATTATTTCATTTTCACACTGGTGGATATGGCAGGGGCTGCATTGGCATTTGCCTTTGAAAAAGCCGATTATAAAAAATTGTTGTGGATGATTCCGCAACGCCTTGTTTACCGGCAGTTAATGTATTATATACTCATCAAATCTTTTAATAAAGCCATTAAGGGAGAACTGCAGGGCTGGGGTGCATTAAAACGTACCGGTAATGTAAAGCAGGTTGCCACAGCGTAGCGATGAATCGCAAAAGAGTTTTACTTTTGCGCCAGTTTATAAAAACCAAATACAAATTAATTGGACAGCGTATCATCAGAAAGAAAATCGTTCCTCCGTCGTATAAGAGGAAAAGAGCAAGCAGGCGAACAGGCAGAGATGGGCTTCTTCGATCACATTGAAGAACTGCGCTGGCATATCATCCGCAGCCTGATAGTTTGGCTGGTGGCAGCTATCTTAATTTTTGTTTTTGTTGACTGGATTTATGACAATGTAATTTTGGCTCCCGCTAACGAGACCTTTGTTACCTATACGGGCCTTTGCAATTTTGGCCGCTGGCTGCATTTAGGTGATAGCTTCTGCATGCCACCGGTAAAAATTAATTTCCAGGTTACCGAGGTAAATGGAACTTTCACATCCGCTATAAACATTGCTATTATTGGCGCCATCATCGTGGCGTTTCCTTATATCTTTTGGGAGCTCTGGCGTTTTGTAAGGCCAGCCTTAACAGATAAGGAAAGAAGATATGCTACCGGCGCTATTTTCTATGTATCGCTGTGCTTTTTTGCAGGTGTAGCGTTTGGTTATTTTTTACTGGCACCATTTACCTATAACTTTTTGGCAAGCTTTACGCTGGGTAAAAACGGTATGATTGTGTATCGTCCTTCCATCAATGATTATATCGACAGCCTCACCAACCTGATATTGGGCTGCGGTATTGCATTTGAATTGCCCGTACTTTCTTATGTATTGGCCAAGTTGGGCATTATCACCGGTAGCCTGTTAAAAAAATATTTCAAATTCGCCTTTGTTGTTATATTGGTAGTAGCTGCTATCATCACACCTTCGCCAGACTGGACCAGCCAGTTTTTAGTAGCTATTCCGCTTACCCTGCTTTACTGGATCAGCATTATGCTTGCTACGATGGTAGATAAGCAAAAAGCAAAAGAAGAAGCGAAAGAATGGAGCTAATGCAGGTGAATTGATGGCGTAATTGAATTGCCGCTATTCCCCTATTTCGTTTTACTTTTACAGTGTTGTTTAATTAACATAAAAGCCACTATTATGTCACCCTTTAATTTAAAATTGCCAGTTGCCATAGGTTGTGATCATGCCGGGTTTGATTGCAAAGAAGATCTTATTTCTTTTTTAGAAGGAGAAGGTGTGGCATTTAAAGATTTTGGAACCTACAGTAAAGATTCTGTTGATTACCCAGATTTTGCCCATCCTGTTGCCAATGCGGTGGAAGCCGGCGAAGCAGCCTTTGGTGTATTGCTTTGCGGCAGTGCCAATGGTGTAGCCATCACTGCCAATAAACATCAAAACATCCGGGCAGCTATTTGCTGGGGGGAAGAATTAGCCGAGCTTGCACGCAAACACAATGATGCAAATGTGCTTTGTATTCCGGCCCGTTTTGTAAGAGATGGTGATGCAGAAAAAATGCTGGATATTTTTATGAATACCGCTTTTGAGGGCGGCCGCCACGGTGATAGGGTTAGAAAAATCAGTTGTGGAGCCTGATTAATACACCGATATACATATTCAATTCTTCATCTTTAAAATTGATCACATTCTAATGAGGAAACTTTTATTAGCTGCAGGCATGCTCATCTGCCTGCAATGGTCTTTTGCACAAAAAGACGGGGCCAAATACGCCAACCAAATTACAGGTGAAGGTTTAAAAAAACACCTGACCATTATTGCCAGCGATGAAATGGAAGGCCGTGAAACCGGCACCGAAGGCCAACGTAAAGCCGCTGCTTATATTGAAGCACATTTTAAATCCCTCGGCTTAAAAGCACC